>JAHEKK010000112.1 GCA_024638395.1 Gemmatimonadota bacterium
TGGCGTGTGCCGTGTAGCCGCTGGTTTCGAACGTGGACCGGTCCAGAGTCCCGCTCGTGAGGGCGTTGGTCTCGAACCTCGTCGAGAACCGGTTCGCACCGACGGTAACGTAGGGTTCGACGGTCTCTCCGATTTCCGTCGCCACGCCGAGTTCCAGACCCAGGTACTGCTGGGTGGTGTTGTCGTCGGATATCCGTTCACAGCCGAAGGGGTTCAAGACGGGGTCATCGCCGGCCGCCACGGTCTCGTCGTCGCAGGTGAAGTCGCCCGAGACGGAGCCGATCTGCCCGTACATCCTCATGCCGATTCTCGACGCTTCCGTGCGGAAGAGAGGTATGCCCACCGCTGCCGCGAACAGATTCGGCTGGGCCCCGTTCAACTCGACGGGGGGCACCCAGGCCAAGGTGAATTCAGCGTCACCCGTGAGCCCCAGGGTGACCCGGATCCGCCCGAACGCAGAGGTCTTGTTCAAGTCCTCCAGCTTGGTGCCGTTGAACCCAACGGTCCGCTGCTCGTCGGACAGGGTGGGGACGAATCCCCCTTCAAGCGCGACGACGAAGTTCCCCTCGCCCACGACCCCGGGCACTCCGAGCCCCGTGAGCAGCGAGACCGACGTGAAGTACTTCATGGCCCAGGATTCGGGCCGGTCGAATTCGATCTCGCCCGGGTTGCTGCGCGTCCCGTATCCGAACGGGTCCTCCTGGCCGGCCGCGGCTGCCGGGAGAGCGAAGGCGAGAATGAAGCCCAAGACGGGGAACCCCGAATTCAGGACCCGCAACGGATACGAGTCCCAGGAAGCCCTGCGGGGGCCGCGTCGGCCCACCCTTCGCCTCGGGGCGGAAAGGTGACCGTGGAGGTCGGACGATCTTGGATCCACCGGCATGCTCCTCTTCTTTGGATCATCGGCGCGGAGTCGATTACGAGGCGTCGTGAATGTCCCGCCCTAGAGTACGGACCGGATCTCCCACAGGTCTGGAAACACAGGACGGCCCAGCGTGTTCCTCAAGTAGTCGACGCCGGCGGACCCACCGGTCCCCTTCTTCCGGCCGATGGTACGCTCGACCATCTTCACGTGACGGTACCGCCATTCCTGCAGACCTTCGTCCAGATCCACGAGCCGTTCACAGAGCTCGGACACCTCAGGGTCTTCCCGGTAGGCCTCGACGAGGATCTTCTGAACGGCAGGAGACGCCTCCACCGGACGGGTGACGTCCCGCCCCAATACCTCGGCCGGAACCGGATACCCCCGGTTGTCGAGGAAACGTAGGAACCCATCCCATAGTGTCGGTTGCGCCAGACGCGCCTCCAGGGCCTTGCGCTCGTCCGACCCCTCCGGCATCGACGCCAGGACCCCCGGCCTTTTGTGCCCCAGGGCGAACTCCAACGCTCGGAACTGAGCCGACTGGAATCCGCTCGCCGACTCCAGGCGATCCCTGAATGACAGGAACTCCCAAGGCGTCATGGTCTCGAGGATGTCCAGCTGGGCGACGAGCACCTTCAAGATGGTCAGGACCCTCTTCAGCGAGCCCCGGGCTACGGGCGCTTCACCCGCTGCCAGACGCCCGGAGGCGTGATCCAACTCGTGCAGCACGACACGAAACCACAGCTCGTAGACCTGGTGGATGACGATGAACAACAGCTCGTCGTGCTCCTCCGGCTCCGAGAGCGGGCGCTGCAGGCTCAAGAGCTCGGGAATCTTCAGGTAGTTCTGATAAGTGACGAACTCCTGACCGTCCCCTCCCACAGGGGATGGCGCCTCGTTCGATGGGTCGCTCACGTCACGATCCGCGGTGTGTAGTCATTGAGGGTGCTGTAGGGCTTCGGCCAGGGGAGAGGGTACTCGAGGGATTTGGCCGCGTGGCGCGTCCAGTAGGGGTTCCAAAGATGTGCTCGGGCCAGCAAGCAAAGGTCAGCGCGTCCGGCGGCAATGATGCTGTTCACGTCCTCGGGTGAGGAGATATTACCCACCGCCATGGTCGCGATGCCGGTCTCGTTCCGGATCCGGTCTGCGAACGGAGTCTGGAACTGCCGCCCGTAGACGGGCCGCTGATAAGGCACGGTCTGGCCGGCGGAAACGTCGATGATGTCGCACCCGGCCTCGTGCAGAGCCTTGGCGATCTCCACCGCGTCCTCGGGCGTATTGCCCCCCGGCCACCAGTCCACGGCGGAGATCCTGACGGACACGGGACGCTCGTCGGGCCACTCCTCCCGGACCGCGCGAAGCACCTCGGCGGGAAACCGGAGGCGGTTCTCCATCGAGCCGCCGTACTCGTCGTCTCGCTGGTTGGTCAACGGCGACAGGAAGCTGGCCAGGAGATATCCGTGGGCCATGTGGACCTCGATCATGTCGAAGCCGGCTTCGACGGCATGGCCCGCCGCCACCCGGAAGTCAGACTTCAGGGACACCATCTCGTCACGGGTCAGTTCCGCCGGGACGGGGCTGTGCTCGAAGTAGGGAATGGGAGAGGCGGATTTTATGGGCCATCCATCACGAGACAAAGGCTGATTCGGGCCCTCCCAATCCAACATCGTGGACCCCTTCCGGCCGGCGTGCCCCAACTGGATCCCGATCTTCGCCCACGACGTCCGGTGGACGAAGTCGACGATGCGGCGCCAGGCGGTCACGTGCCCACCATGGTAGAGCCCGGCGCACCCCGGCGAGATCCGGGCCTCTCGGCTCACCGCGGTCATCTCGGCCATGACCAGACCGGCGCCGCCTACCGCCCGCGATCCCAGGTGCACGAGATGCCAGTCGTCGGGCAGACCGTCGTCGCAGGCGTATTGGCACATCGCGGATACGCCGATCCGGTTGGGGAGCACCAGGTCGCGGATCCGAAACGGGGTGAACATGGGAGGGGGCGCCCCTGCGTCCCGCCGGGCAACACCCAGAGACGATTCGATCTCCGAGACCGAGACCCCGGATTGCTTCGCCGCCTGGTCGGCCACCCACCGATCCACGCGGTCCACGAAAGCAGGATCCCGCTCACGAAGGTTGGCGTGGGAGATCCGGAGGCTCCGCGTCAGCAACGAGAAACCGAACTGCGTCGGTTCGAGGTTCCAGTACCGCTCGGTGTCCTCGAACCACTGCAGGCTGGCCTGGGCGGCTCTCTGAAGGGACTCGACCGGGGGTCGGCGCTCCTCTTCGTAGATCGACAGCGCCTTCCCCACGTCGGGCTCCCGGGCCAGGGCCTCGGTCAGGGCGATCCCGTCGAGCATGGCCAGGCGGGTACCGGAACCCACCGAGAAGTGGGCGGTATGGGCCGCGTCACCGAGGAGAACCACGTTCTCCGTGGACCAACGGCGATTCCGGACGGTCGGAAACTGCCGCCACAGGGAGCGATTTCGGACCAGGGGCGCACCCTCCAGCTCCACGGCGAAGAGCTCCGACAGAAACGCCACGGTGTCCTCTTCCGTGGCTTCGTCCATTCCCGCCGCACACCACGTTTCTTCCCGTGCTTCGACGATGAAGGTGGAGTTCCCGTGGATGTCGTACTGGTACGCATGGACGCGCCAGAGGCCGTGGGAGTCCTCCTTGAAGTAGAAGGTGAAGGCGGGGAAGGGCCGGGTCGTACCGAGCCATACGAAGCGATTGGGACGCATGTCGATGGTGGGCTCGAAGGCGCCGGCCAGGCACTCCCGTACGACGCTGTTCACACCGTCGGCCCCGATCATCAGGTCTGCATCCCGGAGAGCCTCCAGGTCGGTGACCTCGGTCTCGAACCGCAAGTCCACGCCCACGGCCCGACACCGCTGATGGAGGAGAACGAGCAGCTCACGCCTGGCCAGGCCCGCAAAGCCGTGGCCCTCGGATTCCAGGAGGGTTCCACGGTAGTGGATGTCAATCCGGTCCCAGTGGTAGAAGCGGGAGGTGATGGCATCGTAGGTCTCCTGATCGGCGTATGCGATCTCCTGGAGCGTGGCGTCCGAGAACACCACCCCGAACCCGAACGTGTCGTCGGGGCGATTCCGCTCGAAGACCGTGACCTGGGCGTTGGGGTTCAGCTTCCGGATGAGGATGCCGGCGTAGAGGCCGCCGGGCCCTCCTCCGAGGATGTTGACCTTCATGGGCCGTGGGCTTTCAACAAATGCCCACCAATGATCAGCTGCTGGATCTCAGAGGTGCCCTCGTAGATCCGGAGCGCGCGGACACTTCGGTAGAGATGGTCCAGAACATGTTCCGCCAGCACGCCCCGGCCGCCGAGAATCTGCACGGACCGATCGACGATCCTCTGTGCGGCCTCCGTGGCATAGCCCTTGGCCATGGCCGCCTCGAGGGTGATGCGGTCCGCCCCCCGGTCCTTGGCCCACCCCGCCCGATAGGTGAGGAGCCGGGCTGCCGTCAGTTCCGTAGCCGACGAGGCCAGCTTGTCCTGGACGAGCTGAAAGGACCCGAGGGGCTTCCCGAACTGACGCCGCGCCCCCGCATGGGCCAGGGCCTCCGCCAACGCCCGGCCGGCCATTCCGCAGGCAGCGGCCGCGACGGTGGGGCGAAGTCGATCGAGGGTGGCCATGCCGATCTTGAAGCCATCCCCCTCGTCCCCGTATCGGTGGGCTCGCGGGACGCGGCAACCGGTGAACGCGATCTCGCCGAGGGGGTGGGGAGCACTCATCACCATGGGGCCCCGGAACTCGAACCCGGGAGCGTCCGCTGGGACCAGGAAGGCCGTCAGCCCCCGGGAGCCGGCGTCGGGACTGGTGGAAGCGAACACTACGTAGAACTCCGCGATGCCGGCGTTGGAGATGAATGCCTTGCCGCCGTCGAGGACGTACCCCTCCGAATCCTCCGTTGCCCGGGTCTGCATGGCGGCCACGTCCGAGCCCGCCTCCCACTCGGTCATGGCGAACCCCCCCATGGCGTCTCCCCGCAGGGCACGTGCCCCCCATCCGCCCGGATCCTGACCCGTGATCAGGCCTGGAGTCGACGAGAGCCCCTGTAGAGCAAAGACGGCGTCGGCCAACGGCGACCACCACGCCAGCATCTCCCGGGTGACGAGGCAACCCCGCACATCCCCCACGCCGATGGGCGCGAAGAGATCGGCCGCGCCCATGTCGGCCACCAACCGCCTCGCTCTGGCCCGGGCCTCCTCGTCGGACTCGGGATCCGGGTTCCCCTCCAGGTGGTTTCGACAGAACCGGGCCACCCTTTCCCGGATCTCGTGGTGCTCGGCATCCAGAAAGGCCTCGACGGCGGAGAGCGTCAGCCCGCTCTGATCGTGAAGCCCGGTGGTCATCGGACGGTCATATGAATTGGGGTGGTCGCTTCGCGACGAAGGCGTCGTAGGCCTCGCGGAAATTGGGATTGAGCATACAAGCCGCCTGGGCCTGTGCCTCGGCTTCGAGGGCACTGGCCAGATCCACGGACGCCTCGCGGTTGAGGGCGTCCTTCGTGATCTCGAGGGCGAAGGACGGGCCCTTGGCCAGCTTCTCGGCGAAGGCGGTGGCCTCGCTCACGACGTCGGCCTGGGCCACCACCCGATTGTACAGCCCGATTCGGTGGGCCTCCTCTGCGCTGATGAAATCCCCGGACATGAGCAGCTCCGTCGCTTTCCCGAGCCCAACGATCCGGGGAAGCAGCCAGGACGCCCCCATGTCGGCCCCGGAAAGGCCCACCTTGGTGAAGAGGTAGGCGATCTTCGCCGACTCCGCGGCGATGCGGACATCGCAGGCGGTGGCGATCACCGCACCGGCCCCCGCCACGGTTCCGTTCAGGGCCGCCACGACCGGTCGCCTGCATTGCCGGATGGCGAGGATGAGGTCACACGTCATACGTGTGAACTCGAGTAGCCCCTCGTAGTCGTACTCGAACAGGGCACCGATGATGTCCTCGACGTCTCCGCCGGAACAGAACCCTTTTCCGGAACCGGTGATGACCACACTCCGGACCCCCTCCTCGTCGTTGAGGCCGTAGAACGCCCGGCGAAGCTCGTCGTAGACCTGGAACGTGAGGGCGTTCAGACGGTCGGGGCGGTTGAGGGTCAGCGTGGCGACGCCGGTTTCCGCGTTCAACCCGTATAGGAAGGACTCGGGGGAAAGGGCCATGGGAGGACGGTCGTCTGTGTCGGATTTGGCAGAGGCGCGGGCACCCGTCATGGCTCAGTGCCCAATGTTCGAAACCTCGCGGGGGCGGCGCCCGATGGCCAGCGCCGGCACCGGCCGTCTCGTGAACGGCCCGGCTGTGGATCGGCGGCCGGCCGCCGATATCCGACCGGCCTGGCGGCGGTCAGGGCCCGGCGTCTCCATGGAGAACGGCCGTCGCCTCGATCTCCACCACGGCCTGGGCGTTCACGAGCTCCGTAACGCCCACCAGGGCCATCGCGGGAAAATGGAGTCCCATCACCCCTCGGTACGCCTTCCCGATCTCCTTGAGGGAGCCCCGGTAGGCATCCATGTCGGTGACGTAGATCGTGAGGCGGCCCACATCTCTGGGATGACCCCCTGCGGCCCGCACCACGGCGACAGCGTTCGCGAGGGCCACCTCGAACTGGCCCGCGAGGTCCGTCGCCGTGACCAGACCCTCGGAGTTGGAGGCGATCTGCCCGGCGACGAACAGAATCCTCCCTCCGGGCCTGGCGAGCATGCCGTTGTTCCACCCCCTCGGGGCGCCCAGCTCTTCCGGGTTCACGACATGATAGGTCACGAGTCGACTCCGTCTTTCATCTCCGGAGCCCCCCTCCGTCCAGCACCAGGGATGAGCCCTGCAGCCCCGCGGCCGCCTCGGGAAGGAACGTCAGGACGGCGTGGGCGACCTCCTGAGGAGTGATGAGCCGACCCCCCGGCTGTCCCGCCTGGAGGCGCTGGCGGATGTCCGATTTCTCTCGGCCAGTAACGGCGGCGATCCGGTCGATGTTCGCGTCGGTCATTGGCGTGTCCACGTACCCCGGACACACCGTGTTCACCGTGACACCCGTTCCCACGAGCTCAGCGGCCAGGGAGCGTGTCATTCCCATCAATGCATGCTTGGCAGCGGCGTAGGCCGTGATGTACTTGTCCCCAACGAAGCTGGCGATGGATGCCACGTTGACGATCCGGCCCCACCCCTCCTCGAGCATGCCCGGGAGAAACGACTGGGTCATGAGCAGAGGCCCCGTGGCGTTGATGCGGTGAAGTCGCTCCCACTCCTCCAGGGTCGTGTCCATGAATTTCGCGGACGCGGATACGCCGGCGTTGTTGATCAGGATGTCAACCGGACCCACGTCTCGGGCCAGGGACGTGATGGACGCTGGATCAGCCACGTCACAACGTACCGCCTCCGCGCTCCGACCCTCTTCCCGGAGCGCTGCAGCCACGGCTTCGATTTCCGACAGGGACCGGGCCGAAACGACGACATGGGCGCCCTCGGCGGCCAAGGCCCGGCAAATGGCGGCCCCGATCCCCCGGCCACCCCCGGTAACGAGTGCTTTTCGTCCATCCAACGTCACGGTTCGGCGACCTCCCCCTCGAGACCTTCACGGACCGCATCGACCACGATCTCACCCAGTACGCGTATGGTGTCTCGACCCTCCGCAGCCGTGGCCATCGCAGGGTCCCCGCAGTACGCCTGATCCACCCCGGCCTCCTCGAACGTGGCCAACCCGCTGCGGATCGCGTCGGAGAGCGAGGCCGCGTTCTCCGGAAGCTGTGCCATCACCCCTTCCCTCACCTGCTCCGGTGCGGCGGCGAGGACCACCGATGTCTCGTACCGTCCACCATGACAAGCGCCACTCCGGAATTCGTCGGTCAGACGCAGGGCCCACGGCTTCCGGCTGATGTCGGGGAAGAGTATGGGCATGGCCCGGCGCCCATGGGGCCCACGTGCGTCCTCGCCCCCTGCCGCGCCGTGAAGGGCTTCCAGATGGCCGGGATCCAGGTGGGCGTTGACGATCACCAGGGCTCTGACGCCCTGGGCGTCGAGGCTATCCGCGATGTCCCGGACGACAGCCGTGACCGTGGTTGGGCGGACGGAGATGGTCCCCGGAAAGCCGGCGGCGAAGCTGGCCGAAGTGTATGAAACGGGTGGGAGGACGAGGCCACGGAAGCCCTGGGACTCGAGTCCGCCCACCGCGGCGCGAGCCGCTGCCGTGGCAATGATGACGTCGGCCAGCACCGACATGTGAGGACCATGGGCCTCGACGGCGCCCACGGGCAGGAGAGCGACCACCGGAGGCACCGATCGTACGCCCGCGGGCGTCTGCGGGCGGTGGTCCTGGCGGGCGACTTGAGGGTCGTGCGATCCAAGACCCAGTTCCGCGAGTTCCGTCCAGGTCGCACGTCCCCACTCGATTTCGTCCATTGACCTTAATCTGACGGGGTTCCTAACATTGCGCACCATGGCCTTCATCCCACCCGAACGTTTCAACATCGCCGACTACTTCCTGGACGACCGTATCCGGGAGGGAAGGGGCGATAGAATCGCCCTGCGGACCGCGGCGGAGACCCTCACCTACGACCAGGTCTCCGCGCAGGCGAGCCGTTTCGCCGGTCTCATCGCACGATTCGGATGCCGGCCCGGCGACCGGGTGATGATCGCGCTGCCCGATACGCCACACTTCCCGGCGGCCCTCTTCGGGATCCTGAAGGCCGGCTGCCAGGTGGTGATGGTGAATCCCC
>JAHEKK010000113.1 GCA_024638395.1 Gemmatimonadota bacterium
TCAGCTGCCGCGTGCTGGCGAAGGGGTACTGCGCCGGGAGGTTGATGCCGACCTTCATCTGCTGTCCCTCATCTGCTGTGCCTCATCTGCCGTTCTCTCTGGATCTGCCGTTCTCTCTGGTCATCAGCGTCCCGGTGCGCCCGGGTATCGTCGACAGCGAGCCCGCCGATTCCGGTGCCGAGAAGTAGGCCGCGTCGGGGATCCAGTCGGCGGTGAGCTCACTCGTGGCTCGGGCCATCGCCAGCACGTTGTTCATGAGGCGTGGGTGCTCCGGGACCCGTGTCCAACCGTAGGGCAGGGATTCGGTGGGTGGGGCGGGGGCCCCGAGGAACAGGGCGTGCACGTCGTGCCCCCGGTCGGTCAGGGCCGAGGCGATCTGGTGCTGGACCCGTTGTCCGCCACCTGCCCGCGGGTCCCAAGGGGCGATGTTGTGAGCGAAGAGGACTCTCATACCCGCGTCTGTTCGGGGACTCTCCGTTGGTCCGGCCATGGTCCCGAAAGGAAGGGTCGGCAGGCGGAGTCCGAAAGTGCAGGCGGTGCGTGTCCCGCTGCGGGAACGAGGCTCTTATGGGGAGGGCCGTGGGGCCCGATGCTAACGGGGCATGTCCCCTCCCATCCGCAGGTGGCAATCGGCCCGTCCAGCTTCGGTACTGTCCAATGGTGGCGGTGCCGAGATTCCCTTGTCGGTGCTGGCGGCGGTCGGCGTCCTGTCGGCGGCCTGGGTGGTGGACGGCACGGGCAGCCCAGTGGCGGTGCTCTGCGTCGGTCTCCCTCTCCTCCTCGTGACCGCCGGGCTGAATCGGGCGTTCCCGGACCGAGGGTCTCTGCAGGACCTCCCGACCATCGTGCTGGGCGCTTTGGTCCTTCGTTTGGCGGCCTTCGTGGCTATTCGGATGACGGTTGGGCCCTACGTCTTCGCTCCGGATGCCGTCGCCTACGAGGTCGTCGGCGAGAAGATCGTCTTGGCCCTGACCGGCCAGGGAAGCATGCCGCTCAAGGCGGTCGACTCCCTCCAGGTCGGCTACTATTGGCTCAACGCGGTCTTCTTCTGGTTCTTCGGTGATGCCACCGCCGGTCCGGCCCTCCTGAACGTCTTTGTGGGCGCGTGGACCACCGTTCCCGTGTACTTCCTCGCGCGGACGATGTTGCGGGGGAACCGCGGTGTGGCGCGATGGGCAGCCGGCCTCGTGGCCATCTTTCCCTCGCTGACGCTTTGGTCGTGCCTGAACCTTCGAGAGGCTCCGACCATCTTTCTCCTGATCACGGCCCTGTACGCGTTCGTACGGTTGGCGGCCTCACGATCGCCGGGAGATCTGCTGCTGGGCGCCGTCTGCCTGGGTGCCATCCTGTTCTCCCGGGGGTACCTCGCCCTGCTGGTAGGCATCGGCGCTCCGGTCGGTCTGGTCCTGGCTCGGGGGCGATCCGTTGGCGGCAGGTTGATCGCCGTCGCCGTGCTGGCGGCCACGGTTGCGGTCTCCGGCTTCCTGGACCTCGGCGCCGATCTCACCGTGAGCCCTACGCTTGAAACCCTGGAAGCCATGCGCCGAGGCTTGGGAGAGGGCGCGCGCACCGCCTACGGGGCGGCCTACGACGTGTCCCATCCGACCGGCGCGATGCGTTTTCTTCCCGTCGGGCTCGCGTACTACCTCTTCGCGCCCTTCCCGTGGGACCTGGGGTCGGCCCTTCAGTGGTTCACCCTTCCGGAAACGCTGCTCTGGTACGGCCTTTTCCCCTTCGTCGTCCGCGGTGCCCTGTTGGCCTTGCGGAGGGATCCGCGGGCCTACGCGGTGTTCTTCTCGGTCGTGATCGCCGTGGTGATTCCCTACGCCCTCGTGCAAGGCAATGTGGGCACGGCGTATAGGCACCGGGCTCAGATCCTGCCCCTCTTGTTCGTTTTGGCAGCAATCGGCCTGAGGGACGCGTACAGCGTGCTGATTGCCAGAAGGCGACGACGACTGGAAATGCGGGCCGTCGCAGCTGCCCGCCAGGTGGGACGCCCCGACCCCGTGGGCCTGTCGGCCCCATGGCTCGGCGACGGCGCATCATGAAGCGCCTCCTCATCGTAATCGACAGTCTCGGGTATGGTGGAGCGGAGCGGCTCCTCTTGACGACGCTTGCACATCTGGACCGGTCCAGGTTCCAGCCTGTCGTTGCATCCCTGTTCGGTCCGAACCCGCTGGCGAGACCGATCCGGGATCTGGGCGTCGATGTCGTGGAGCTCGGCTTGAGCGGCCCGAGAGCGCTCCCCCGGGCCGTGGCCGGCCTGCGTGGGGTTATGGACGCCCAAAGCCCGGATCTGATCCATACCCATTTGTTCGCCTCGAACGTGGCAGGGCGAGTCGCGGTCCGCGGCAGCATTCCCGTCATCACCACGCTGCACAATCCGGACTACGGCCAAGAGGGGCCGGGATGGGGGTTCGGAATGAGACGGCTCCTGGACGGAAGCACCGCTCACCTTTGGACGCCCACGTTCCTCGCGGTCAGCGACGAAGTTCGGCGCGACTACCGGGCCCACCTCGCCCTGTGTGACGTGAAAGTGCTCCACAACTACGTCGACCTCGACGAGTTCGACCGGCGGCTCCATAGGGTCCCGCGCACGGAGGTCCGGCGCAGCCTTTCGGTGTCCGCCGATCACTTCATGCTGCTCCACGTCGGGCGCTTCCACCGTCAGAAGGCACAGGACGTTCTGATCCGCGCTTTCTCCGCATTGGCGCCGTCGGATCCGGCGCTCCAGCTGACGCTTGCCGGCGAGGGTCCGGGCCGAAGCGATGCCGAGCGCCTGGCGCAACGGCTGGGTGTCAGAGACCGAGTCCGCTTCTTGGGTGCCGTTGAGGACCCCGAAGCGCTTTACTCCGCGGCCGACGCGTTCGTCTTCCCGAGCCGCTATGAAGCCTTCGGGATGGCGCTCCTCGAATCCATGGCCGCCGGTCTCCCAGCGGTTGTATCGGCGGTGGGCGGTATCCTGGAACTGACGACATCTGCCACGGCCCTGCAGGTGCCCCCCGACGATGCGCGGGTCCTCGCCGGGGCCATCGCGCGCCTGAGAGGTGATGCTCGCCTCGCCTCGGACATGGGACAAGCGGCAAGGGCCCGGGCTACCCGGTTCGATGCGACGAAGGCCGTAGCCCGGCTGGAGTGCGTGTATGCCGACGCTTGAGGGGGCGGGAGGCTATCCCTGCCGGGAGGACTCGACGCTCGACGCTCGACGCGACCTCGTCTACCTCGCCGGATGCGCCCTGGCCCTCAGGCTTGTCGCGGCCGTCTTCTGGGCCCCGGCGCCCACCGGGGATGCGGCAGAATACCTGAGACTTGCCGAAGGGCTCCTGGCTGGCAGGGGCTTCACCGATGCCCAGGGGGCCCTCACGTCTTGGCGGCCACCGCTCTACCCGGCGCTGCTTACTCCCTTGTTGGCGACCCGTGCGTGGTGGGGTGAGGCGGGCGCCCTCACCCTCGTACGCGTTACCCAGGCTCTCCTGTCCAGCCTGACCGTACTGATGGTCTACACCCTCGGTGCCGTCGTGGGCGGACGTAGAACCGCGCGGTGGGCCGCAGTGCTCTTGGCCCTGAGCGTGTCCCATGTCGCCGCCGTATCCCGCCTCTTGAGCGAGACCCTGTTCACGTTCCTGATCGTGGCCACGGTCGTCCTCCTCGTCCATGCCACCCGCCCCTCGAGGCCGTCCCGCCCGGCATCGGCCTTCGCCTCGTTCGCAGTTGCCGGCGCCGTACTCGGTCTCGGGGCGCTTGTGCGCAGCGTCGCTCTGGCCCTCCCCCTCGTCTTGGTTCCCACGCTCCTGTTGTCCCGGCGCAGGCTGGCCTGGACCAGGCCCCGCGTCGTGGTGGGCATCGCCGGCTTCTCCCTCGGTTTCATGCTCGTGCTGACGCCCTGGACCGTGCGGAACCACCGGTTGCACGACGCCCTGGTCCCCGTTGCCACCCAGGGCGGCGCCACCCTGTACGCCGGGAACCATCCCCAGGGCGGACGGGTGCTCGGCGTAATGGCCGATGACGACCGGACCCGACACGCGGCGAACATGACGGAGGTGGAGGCTTCGGCCTACCTCACGGCCATGACCATCCAGGACTGGAAGGACGACCCGCCCGAAGCCGTGCGGCTCGCGGTGCTGAAGACCTTGTACTTCTGGACCCCGGAGGATTGGGAGATTCTTCCCGGATCGGGCGGTTTCAATCCGACCTACGCATTCGTGATGCTCTGGGTCCTCTGGCTGCTTGTGGGGTCCGGGGGGTCGAGGGAGCTTCGGACCACCTCATGGGGGTGGCGGCTCTGGCCCGCTTGGAGCATTTCCCTCGCGTTCGTCGGGCTGTCGCTGGTGTTCTACGGGAGCCCCAGACTCCGTTTTCCCATCGAGCCCTTTCTGGTGATCCTGGCCGCAGCGGGAATCCTCTCCGTGGAGCGGCGCCAGAGCCCCGGGCGCACGCGACGAGCCGTGGCCGTCGCAGTGACCGCGTCCTTGTCCGCTTTTCTCGTCTGGTCCCCTGTAGGTTCCGCGATCAAGGCCGCCCTCGGTGTGGTGGGGGTATGGTGAAGACGGCACGGCCGGGGCGCTCGGTTGCCTATGTGTCCTACGATGGCCTCCTTGAGCCCTTGGGCGCTTCACAGGTGGTGCCGCCCGTCGAAGGGCTGGCCGCGCGCGGCTTCCCCATGTCCGTGCTGTCTTTCGAGAAACCCCACGATCTGGACGACCGGGGTGCCGTGGGAGAAATGCGTGCGCGTCTGGCCGCTTCCGGGACTTCCTGGCTGCCCCTGCGTTACCACCGCGCGCCGACCCTTCCGGCGACTGCGTTCGACGTTGCCATGGCTGTGCGTAACCTGAGGAAGACCAAGCCCGCCCTCGTTCACGCACGGAGCTACGTGGCCGCGGCCATGGGCTCTCTGAGTCTCCGCAACGGTGGAGGGAAGCTCCTCTTCGACATGCGGGGATTCTGGGTCGATGAGCGGATCGAGGGACAGGGCTGGTCGCCAACGGGCCTGAAGGTCCGTGAGGGACGGAGGGTGGAGCGGGCGCTTCTGAATCGGGCGGACCACGTCGTCCATCTGACAAAGGCGGCACGCGCCCGTGTGGAGCGTCGGCTCGGAGCCCTCGGCCGTAGTCGACACACGACGATCCCCACCAGCGTCGACCTGGAGCGATTTCGCGTTCCGGCCGACCGGTCCGAGCTTCGGCAGCGCCTCGGCATCCGGCCGGAAGGTCCGGTACTGATCCATGCCGGCACACTCGGCGCCCGGTATCAGATCGGGCGCACGCTCCAGATCGGAGCGGCCTTCGTCGAGTCCTCCGGGGGGACCTTCCTGGTCGTGACGCGAGACACGGAGGCCGTCTCCTCGAGGGCCCGGAAGATGGGGGTTCCGGTCATTGTCCGGAGCGCCGCCCCTGCCGAGATGCCCGACTGGCTCGGAGTGGCCGACTTCGGACTCGCCCTCGTGGCGCCGGGGCCGGCCGGAGTGGCTAGCGCACCGACCAAGGTGGGGGAGTATCTGGCTGCCGGGCTCGGCGTGGTGACCACCGCCGTCGGTGACCTAGAAAACCAGTTTGCAGAGGCCAGGTACAGCCGGGTCGTTGGCCCTCAGGCCACTTCGGGGGAGGTGGTTGGGTGGATGTTGTCCGGAGGTCCGGCCCGGGCCCGAGAAGCGGAATCCCGGGCCTTGGCGGAAACGTACTACGGCCTTACCGCCGCCCTGGACCTGTACGAAGCCATCTATCGGGACCTGGGTGTGGTGCCATGCGTGTAACGGCGATCGCCACCCACCCCGAAGTGTCTCCCAGCACCCGGTTCCGGATACACCAGTTCCGCGAAGCCCTGGCAAGCCGGGGCATCGAACTCCGATACGACTTCCTCTTCGGTGTGGATGAGTATGGCCGTCTCCGGTCCGGGGGCGGGGTAGCGAGGCGCGCCCGTGAGTTGATGGGTGCCCTCGGGGCCCGCATGCGCCGGTTGGAATCCGCCGACCTCGGAGATGTCGTCTGGGTATCCCGCGATCTCGCCCCGATCGGAGCCGGGCGGATCCTGGCTTGCCTCCGGGACCGGGGGGTACCGCTCGTGGCGGATTTCGACGATGCCGTATTCCTTCCTCCGGCGGGCGGTTCGCGCTGGCTCGGGCCCCTACGCCGCCCGGGCAGAGCCTTCGCCGATCTGTGCCGCGCGTCGAGTGTGGTCCTTGCGGGTAGCTCCTACCTCGCCGAGGCGGCCCGTGGCGCGGTCGGGATCGACAAGCCGGTGGACGTGCGCATCCTGCCCACCGTGGTGGACACGGGCCGCTACCGTCCGGTGAATAGACGGAACTCGCCCGCCCTCACCATCGGTTGGGTCGGTTCACACTCGACCCTGCCCTACCTCTGGACCCGGCGGGCCGTGTTTCAGGAGCTCGCGCGAGAGGTCCCCTTCGCCCTTCGCGTCGTGAGCGACTCCCCTCCACCCCCGATTCCGGGCGTGGATGTCGAGTTCCAACGGTGGACGCCCGCCACGGAAGTGAGCGCCTTCCACGGAATCGACCTCGGGGTCTACCCCCTTCCGGACGATGCATGGTCTCGGGGCAAGTGCGGGTTGAAAGCGATCCAGTACGGTGCTTGCGGCGTGCCGGTGGTGGCCTCTCCGGTGGGGGTCCTAAGAGAGGTGGTCGTGCCTGAGGAGACGGGGCTCTGGGCGGACTCGGACCGGGAGTGGGTTGGAGCCATGAAGCGGATCCTCGGCGATCCCGCCGCGATCGAGCGGATGGGACGGAATGCTCGCGCCTGGGTCGAGGAGCGCTACTCCTTGGCTGCAGCGCTTCCGGTTCTGGAGGCGGGCCTTCGAGACGGGGCCCGCGGCCCCTTCGGATCCCTCCCGCTGAGAGAGGCGCCATGTGCGGTATCGCAGGGATTCTGACGAGCGGAGATGCTGCTGGGGGCGGGCCTTTCCCGTCACCTGCAGGGGGGGGCGGCAGCGTGCGGGAGAGGGTGACCCGCATGGCTCGAAGCCTGGAACACCGGGGCCCGGACGACTTGGGAATCTGGACGAGCGTAGACGGCCGGGTAGGCCTGGCCCACACCCGACTGAGCATCATCGACAGGGCCGGAGGACCTCAGCCCATGGCGGCGGAGGGATGCGTCCTCGTGTTCAACGGTGAGATCTACAATCACGGAACCCTGCGAGGGAAGTTGTCCGACCGCGGTCACGCTTTCGCGTCACGATCGGACACCGAGGTGTTGCTCAAGGCCTACTTGGAGTGGGGGCAGGGGGCCGTGGACCGGATGGACGGGATGTTCGCGTTCGGTCTGTGGGACTCCGCGCGCGAGGTCCTCATCCTCGGGCGCGACCGCGCAGGGAAGAAGCCCCTGTTCTACGGAGCCGCGGAGGGCCGGCTTTGGTTCGCTTCGGAGATCAAGGGATTGGCCGCCGGCGGGATGCCGTGTCCCGTATCTGCAGAGGTCCTGCCGGCTTATCTGACGTACGGGTACGTCCCCACCCCCGCCACGTTCTACCGAGGAGTGCGCCATCTGCCACCTGGTACGGTGGCCAGCGTCGATCTCCGCACCGGTCAGCCGATGCGCGCCCCGGTCGAGCGCAGGTACTGGCAGCTGGAATTCCGGGGCGAGGACATGTCTCGAGGCGAGGTGCTGGAAGGGGTCAGGTCCCGTTTCGCCGCGGCCGTGGAACGCAGGATGGAATCCGACGTCCCGTTGGGCGCCTTCCTATCCGGGGGGATCGACTCGACCCTCGTGGTCGGGGTGATGAGCCGGTTGCTGCAGCGCCCCGTCCAGACGTTCTCCATCGGTTTCGCCGATGACCCCGCCTTCGACGAGACCCACTATGCTCGCCTCGCGTCGCGGACCTTCGGTACCGAGCACACCGAGTTCAGGATCCGCCAGGAGCCCATCGAGCTCGTCGACGAATTGGTGCGGGTCCACGACCAGCCGTTCGGTGATTCCTCGGCCATCCCCACCTATGTGGTTTCACGCCTCACCCGTGAGCGTGTGGCCGTGGCCCTCAGCGGTGACGGTGGGGATGAGTTGTTTGCCGGCTACCTCCGCCTGTACTGGGGCGCCCGGGCCGAAGGAATGCCACGCTGGCTGGTCGGCGCCGCCCGCCGGGCCGTCGGAGTGGTCGGCGCACCTGCTCACCATCGTGATCTCCGGAGCCGGGCGGCGCGATTCCTCCGGGCCGCCGACCTCCCCCTGGACGAGCGCATGCTCAATTGGATCGGATTCTTCCCGGGAACCGCCCTGTCGATGGTGCGGCCGGACGTCCTGGGCAACGTCTCCCATGACGATCTCCTGCACTCGTTCCGCGTGCCCCTCGCCAGGGCCGCCGGGGGGAGCCACCTGGACCGGGTGCTTCAGCTCAATTTCGACACCTACCTCGTCGACGACCTCCTGACCAAAGTGGATCGCTGCTCGATGGCCCACGGCCTGGAAGTCCGGTCGCCTTTCCTCGATACGGCTCTGATGTCGTTCGCGGCTCGCATCCCCGATCGCTACCGCGCGCCCGGCGGACGGCTCAAATGGGCACTCCGAAGGGCGTTCAAGGATCTG
>JAHEKK010000114.1 GCA_024638395.1 Gemmatimonadota bacterium
CTACTGCTGTTGGGAACGGCGGCGCCGGCGACCGGGCAGACTGCGCCCAACCCGCAGGCCGCAGATGTCGAGGCAGTGGCGGCAATGGTCCTTCGAGGGATCTCGGAGGGTGACGCGGCGATGCTGGAGGAGGCTCTGCACCCTCAGGCCTACCTCATGGCCGTCCCCGACCAGGGCGTGGCCAGGAGGCAGGAGCGGGGCGAGTTCATCCTGACCGTCGGGGACTCGGGGGGACGCTTTCTGGAGCGAATGTGGGACCCCCGCACCGAGATTTCCGGGCCCGTGGCCACGGTGTGGGCCCCCTATGATTTCCACATCGACGGGCAGTTCAGCCACTGCGGGATCGACGCGTTTCAGTTGATCCGACAAGAGGAGCGCTGGCAGGTGTTGTCCGTGGTCTACACGATGCGCCGGGGCGACGAATGTGAGCCCAGTCCACTGGGGCCACCGGCGCCTTGAAGCCGGCTACTGCCGCGGAAAGGCGACCCCTGGGCGAAGGGTGTTGCGAAGATTCTTGACACGGCGCTAATCAGGGGTAGCTTGGGCCAGTTTTTTTCGGGCTCATGCCTTGGGCCCGGCCAATTCCGGAAGGGCCTACCCATATCTGGCGGTCGGAGGAAGAGGGCGATGACGACCTGGCTGTTGGACGACGTGCTCGACGTGCAGGTTCCCGTGGGGAAACACGACGACGACTGGGAGAAGGAAGCCTGGGAGACGGACGACGAACCCGACTGGGCCGACGACGATGATGACGATGACGATTGGGAAGACGACGATGACGTCGATGATGATGATGGCGACGATGACGACGACTTTGACGACGACGACGGAGACGACAACGAGTAAGGTTCGCCCTGGACCGTAAGGACCCCGCCCACAGAATTGGGAGACCGCCCCCCTCCGGTGCGCCGTGGTGGGGCGGTCTCTTGTGTTTCGCCCACGGGAGTCGGTCGGGATCCCGGGTCAAGCTGGATCGAACCGGCCATACGCTGGTATGAACAGGGCGCCGGGAGTGTGATTGGGGCCGCCAGGTCCTACGTTTCGGCAGCACGTCCATCCAACGGAGTCGAGACTGTGGTCAATAGGCGCGTTCAAGCAGCACTTTGGTCAGGAACCCTCTTCCTCATGGCATGCGGTGCCGGAGGAACCCAGCGCGCGACCATCGAGTCGGCTCCCCCGGCCCCGAGGCCGGCTACCACGGCTCCCGCCCCGGCCGATTCCAGTGCGCCTTCCGCAGCAGCCGCCCGGACCCCCACCGAGGTCACGGGGAATCCTACGCCGAGCGCTCAGGAATACCCTGCTGCCGTTCGGGTGGGCGCCCGCGTGGCCGACATCCGCACCGAGCCGGGGACCATCGAGGTCCAGGTAGGCGACTCGATCTCCATGCAAGAGGACGTGGACCTCCTGGCGGTCGACGCCAACGGCAACCCGGTTCCTGGAGTACGGATCCTCTCCAACATCGATTCCCGCCATGCGGTCCTGGAGCGGGGGTATCTGAAAGGCGTCAGTGAGGGAGAGGCCGTACTTCAGATGGCCATCCGGGCACCCCCTTCCAGTGGCCTCGGAGACCCGGAGATCAAGACCTTTTCCGCGGCCGTCCGTGTGGTGGGTCCGCCCGTGATCGCCGTGGAGATCGTGCCGCCCGACGTGTCGGTCCTCACGGGCGCCGTGATCGCGCTGCGGGTCCGGGCGGAGACCGATGGTGGCGTGCGGGAGAACGTCGAGGTGACCTGGTCGAGCAATCGTCGCCGGTTGGCGACCGTCGATGCCAACGGGTTCCTCTCGGCCCTCCTCCCGGGCGCGGTGACGATCACGGCTGAGGTGGAAGGCATCGAGACCAGCCTCGACCTCGAAGTCGTGGAGAACCCCATCGTGTCGGTGGTGGTTGAGGCCTCGAGCTCCGTTGCCAGGACGGGAGACGTGGTTCGCTTCACTGCTTCGGCCCTGGATGAGGCCGGTGGTACCGTGGACAACGCACCCCTGAGCTTCTCCGTTTCGGGCTTCACCGAGCGCGCAGACCTGGGGGCTTCCATCTATGAGGATGGGGCGTTTGTCGCCGACCGACCCGGGCTCTACCGGGTGACCGTGTCCGGCGGAACCGCCGCCGGCCAACACCTCATCGAGATCACACCGCGGAACGTGGAGCACGAAGTGGTCGTCCTGGGTCAGGGACTCGTCTCGGACCGCCCGACCTCCGACCTCTGGGCCTTCACCGGATTGGACGGGCGCGATTACGTCTACACGGGCACCCACGACGGTGGCCAGCGGATGTTGGCATGGGACGTCACGAGCCCGGCCAACCCGACGTTGACGGATTTCGTCGAGGTGGACGCCCGGGTGGTCAACGACGTGAAGGTCAATGAGGCTGCCACCGTGGCCGTCATTACCCGCGAGGGCGCCTCGGACCGCCAGAACGGGATCGTCCTTCTGGACATTACGGATCCCGCTCACCCTGTCATCGCCGGCGAGTTCACCGAGGGTCTCACGGGGGGCGTGCACAACGTGTTCATCGCGGGCACCCTCGTCTACGCCATCCACGACGGCACCCTCGACGTCCACATCCTGGATATCTCCGATCCGACGGACGTGGAAGAGGTGGGCCGCTGGGGTATCGACGCCCCCGGCAAGTATCTCCACGACATCTGGGTGGTGGACGGCATGGCCTACGTGTCCTACTGGCACGACGGCGTCTACATCCTCGATGTGGGCGACGGGCGATGGGGCGGGACGCCGACGGAGCCTGTCGAGGTCTCCCACTACGCGTATCCCGAGGGCAACACACACGTGGCCTTCCCCTACACCAACGAGGCCGGCCACTCCTACCTCTTCGTGGGCGACGAGATCTTCGGTTGCGAAGACTGCATCTCGCGGAACGGCCACCCCGGTGACGGCTCGAGAGGGTTCATCCACGTGATCGACATGGAGGATCCGGAGGCGCTGCGGGAGGTGGCCCGGTACGAGGTGCCCGAAGCAGGCGCACACAATCTCTGGGTGGAAGACGACAAGATGTACGTCGCCTACTACCAGGCGGGCCTGCGCGTGGTGGATGTGTCGGGTGAGCTCCGGGGCGACCTGTTCAAACAGGGCCGGGAAATGGCCTGGTTCCCCACGGGGACACCGGACGGGCACGTCTCGAACTCCCCCATGGCCTGGGGCCCCCAGCCCTTCAAGGGTCACGTCTTCGTGTCCGACCTGAACTCGGGATTGTGGGTCGTCCGGATCGAGCCCAAGCACAAGGCGCCCGTGTCGTGAGGGTGAGCTTCCGATGGGCTGGTGCTGTGGCGGTTTCGGCGGCCCTGACCGCCGGCTTCCTCACGGTCCTGCCCCGGGCCCTCGCCGCGCAGGCGTCTGACGCGGCCCCCACCTACAGGGTCTATGTGGCCAACGAGTCGTCCGACATCGTCAGCCGGGTCGCTTTCACGCCGGGGGAGGGGGCGGTCGTCGAGGCTGAGATCCCCGTCGGGATCATGCCTGGAGACATCGACGGGGCCCATGGGATCTCCGTGTCACCCGACGGTGAGTTCTGGTACGTCTCCATCGCCCACGGAACGCCCCAGGGCTACGTCTGGAAGTTCCACGCCGGGCCCGATACGCTGGTGGCCCGTACCCGCCTCGGGCTGTTCCCGGCCACCATGGGGATCACGCCCGACGGCCAGTTCCTCCTCGCGGCCAACTTCAATCTCCATGGAGACATGGTTCCGTCGGACGTTTCCGTGGTGTACACCCCCGACATGGTGGAGTTGGCCAAGATCGAGACGTGCCTGATGCCCCACGGGAGCCGAGTGAGCGCCGACGGCACGAAGCAGTACTCGGCGTGCATGCACTCCGACGAGTTGGTGGAGATCGACCTGGCCACCTTCGAGGTGAGCCGGCGGTTCGCCGTGGTGCCGGGGCATGAGATGGCACTCGAAGGGTCCGGCATGGCTCACGACATGGACATGGGCGGCACCGTGTGCAGTCCCACCTGGGCTGAGCCGGGCACCGGTCCACGGGCCAATCGCACCGTCTTCGTGGCCTGCAACAAGAACCGGGAGATCCTGGAGATCGATACTCGGGACTGGACCCTGCTGCGCCGGTTCCCCACGGGGAATGCACCATACAACCTCGAGGCCACCGCAGATGGATCCAGGCTCGTGGCCACCCTCAAGGGCGAACAGAGCGTGGCCGTGTTCGATCTCGAGACGGGGAGGGAGATGGGCAGGGTGCAGGCCTCCCGGTCGGTGACCCATGGCGTGGTGGCCAGCCCTGACGGACGGTACGCGTTCGTGTCCAACGAAGCGGTCGGATCCACCCTGGGAACCCTGGACGTCATCGACCTGGATTCCCTGGAGGTGGTCGCCTCGGTGGAGCTGGGTCACCAATCCGGGGGGATCGACTTCTGGAAGGTGACCGCCCCGGGGTCGTGAGGGGTGGGCACGGGTTCCCCCATGGGTGACACGGCAGGCGGTCGCTCCGGCGGCCCCGGGGACCTGGAAGCGCGCCTTCAGGCTCACGTCCGCGCCGTGGCCGAGCCCCGGCACTGGCGCACGTCGGGCGCGGGACTCCGCCGGGCCCAGGCCTACGTCGAGGAACAGCTCCGCATCCTCGGGCTACCTGTGGAACGACAGCCCTTCGAGTTCGGCGGCCAGACCTTCGAGAACCTGGTGTCCGTCGTGGGCCCCACCTCCGGCGCAGGCGGCCGGCGCCTTCTCGTAGGGGCCCACCTCGATACCGTAGAAGGAACGCCGGGCGCCAACGACAATGGCAGCGGCCTCGCCGGCCTCATCGAAGTGGCCCGGCTCCTCGCCGCGGACCCGGTGCCGGTCCCGGTCGATCTGGTGGCGTTCCATCTGGAGGAGTGGCAGGGTTTCACCTACCGCGTGGGCAGCCGCCGGTATGTGAGGTGGGCCAAACGGGAGGGCCGTAAGTACGGAGCCGCCCTCGTGTACGACATGATCGGCTACAAGCGCACAGACGAGGGGAGCCAGGTCATTCCCCGCATCGTCACCTGGATGGGCTTTCCCACCGTGGGGGATTTCATCGCGGTGCTGGGAGACGGCCGGTCGACGCACGTGGTCCAGGCGTTTCAGGACGCTGCGGCCGAAGCGGAGCCCGACCTCCCTGTGGTGACCCTGTCCGTACCCCTGAGGGGTTGGCCCGTTTGGCACACCCGCCGCAGTGACAATGCGTCGTTCTGGGCGGCCGGCATCCCCTCCGTCATGATCACCGACACCGGCAACCTCCGTAATCCGCACTACCACCGTGCCACCGACCGGCCCGGCACGCTGGACTACGACTTCATGGCCCAGGTGGTGTCGGCCACGGTCCACACCGTCCGGCGGCTGGCCAATTCAATCCGCTGACAACGCCTCCATGGGGTCCACCTCGTTGGCGCGGCGAGCCGGCATGTAGGCGGCCAGGAGCGCGATGCCCGCCAGGACCAGGGGCACCACGAGGAAGGTCAGGGGATCCCACCCTGCCACGCCCACGAGGAAGCGTTCCACCAGCTTCGCCGTCAAGATGGATCCGATGAGGCCCACGACGGCCCCGGCGAAGACACTGATCAGGCCGCTCTTCATCACGAGGGCCACGATACGGCCTCGTTCGGCGCCGAGTGCCAGGCGAATCCCCAGCTCCCGTGTCCGTCGTGACACGCCGTAGCTCACGATCCCGTACAGGCCCACGGCCGCGAGCGTCAGCGCCAAAGCCGCGAACGCTCCCACGAGGACGGCCGCCATCTGGGGCAGGAAGCGGCTGTATTGAAGGTGCTGACCCATCGTCCGAGCGTCGACGATGAACAGGTCCGGGTCGACGCGACGGGCCGCCTCGGCCATTTGCCGGGCGAGCACCTCCGGTCTCGCCGCCCCCCGCGCCACGAAATTCATGATGCCGGGTGAGCCGGCCTGTGCCACGGGGAAGTAGAGGTAGGGCCGCGGCGGTTCGGTTACGGTCCAGATCTTCACGTCTCCGACGACACCGGTCACCATCGAAGACTGTTCGGGATTACGAGGGGCGTGGATGATCCGGCCGGTGGGATCCTCCCCCGGCCAGTAGCGCTGGGCTGCCGCCTGGCTCAGGATGACGACGGAGGCCCCGGCCGTGTCGTCGGCCGTGGTGAAGCTCCTTCCCCGCAACATCTCGATGCCCATGACGTCGAAGTATTCTGGCGTCACATAGGAGAGCTCCAGGAGGTGGAAATCGGCGTTCTCCGGAGGGGCCACGCCGGGGATCTCGAAGGCCCGGTTCACGTTCCCCAGCGCCAGCGGGAGCCGATAGCTGAGGCCGACTTCCCTGATTTCGGGGATCGTCCGGATCTCGACTTCGATGCGCTCATAGAGGCCCGCCATCTCCTCGGGCGGATACCCTGACGAGGCCGCGTCCACATTGAGGATTGCCGCCGGTCCGGTGTCGAAGCCCACGTCGATGGTGGCGACGCTCCGTAGGCTTCGGAGGAAGAGGCCGGCAGCGACCAGGAGGATCATCGAGAGGGCCATCTGGGCCCCCACCATGATGTTTCTCGCCCGGGTCTTGCCACGGCCGCCGCCCACTGAGCCGGATTCGTCACGGAGCACGGTGGCGACCGGGGCCCGGCTCGCCCGGAGTGCCGGTACGAGGCCGAATAGAAGACCTGCGCCCATCGTCACCAGGGCCGTAAAGGCGAGCACGCGGCCGTCGAGACCCAAGTCGAGCGTGACGGGGAGGGGGAGGGGGAAATCGATCCGTGTCACAAACCGCACCAGGAAGTGGCCCAAGGCCAGCCCGATGAGGCCGCCCACCGCGGCCAGCACGAGGGACTCCACGAGGAGCTGCCTGAGAATCGCACCCTGCCCGGCGCCCATCGCCACACGGATGGACATCTCCCGGCGCCGGTCGGTTGCCCGGGCGAGGAAGAAGCCGGCCAGGTTGACGCATGCCACCAGCAGCACCAGACCGACGACCGCCAATAACAGGGCCGCCATGGCCTTGATCACGCCGTCCAGGTCGGGGCTGAAATAGTAGTCTCCCAGCACGTAGGAACCCAACGCGAACGTGGACCGGGAGTCGCCTCGCTCCTCGTCGATCCGCGTGGCCAACGCGTCCAGGGCCGCCATGGCCGTGGCCGGAGGCGTCCCGGGGCGGAGGCGGCCCGTCATCTGGAGGTCCCCGTTGCTGGTCATCTGGTTGGGCTTGAGATGGGGGTACATCATCAAGGGCACCCAGAGATCCACCTCTACTCCCGGTACCATCTTGCCCCGGAAGGCGGGGTCGGCGACGCCCACCACCGTGTAGCTGCGGCCGTTGATGCGGACGGACTCGCCCAACAGCGAGGGATCGGAGCCGAACCGCTGACGGAACAGCCGGTCGGACAGGACGGTGACGGGATGGGTGCCCGGCGTGAGCCCTTCCTCGGCGAGGAAGGTGCGTCCGGCCGACGCCCCCACGCCCAGCACGTCGAAGAAGTTGGCCGAGACCATCTCGGCGTAGATCGGCGTCGCGCTCAGGTCGCCCTCGAGGCGAGCCGAGATGGGAGAGTAGACCGCGACCTCGGAGAACACGTCGGTGGTGCCCTCGAGGACGCGCTCGTAGACCCAGTGGTAGGTGTAGTTCAGGCGGCCGTCCCGCCCCATTTCCCAGACTTCGACCAGGGACTCGGGCTCCGCGACGCCCCGGTCCCGGAAGAACAAGCCGTTGACGATGGAGAAGATCGCCGTGTTCGGCCCGATCCCCAGGGCCAGAGACAGGATCACGACCGTGGCGAACCCGGGCGTTCGTCTCAGGAGGCGGATGGCGTAGGACAGGTCTCGCCGGAATGCGCTCACGAGGGATTCTCCATTACGTGCCCGCACGGGAGTGCCGGGGGCCTGGTCGATGCCCCGGGTCTGGCGCCGGAGCCTGATGAGGGATGGGGAGGCGGCTTCCCGTACGAAGCGAATCCCGGCCCGAATAGGCCCGAGCTGTTCCACGTCCCGTCGCCAGGCCTCGGTGAGATCGCCTTCAATCTCCTGGCGGAGGACCGCCGGCGCGAGCAGCCTCAGGAGCAGCCGTCCGAGACCCGGGGGGCGCCGGCCCCCTTCGGGAGGTCTCACGCCTCTTCCCGGGTTGGACTCGGGGCTGCGAGCCCGTCCCAGAGGGTGTCCATGGTTGCCCGGGCCTTCTCGAGGGTCCGCATGCCTTCTTCGGTGATCCGGAAGAACCGCTTGGCCTTGCCTCCGCGCACGGGCGTGGGATCGGACAGGTGAGACCGTACCCAGCCCTTCTTTTCGAGGCGGACCATCGTGGAGTAGATGGCCCCCACGGCGATGCGCCGGCCGGTGCGCTTCTTCAACTCGTCGCGGATGGCGAGGCCATAGGCGTCGCCTTCGAGTCGCCACGCGGTGAGGAGGAGGAGCTGCTCGGTTTCGCTCGGGTGTGCGCCGGCCATCGTGGACCCATCCGTGTTCGCGGAAGAAGAAGGGATAAAAACTATGTCGTAGTTTTTATTCCTGCCACGAGGCCCGTGCCACGGCCCGGGCCCGGAGCCGGGTCCGCTGGCGCGGGGCAGTGGAGGCGCTTGCTGGCGAGAC
>JAHEKK010000115.1 GCA_024638395.1 Gemmatimonadota bacterium
AAACTCCAAATGATCGGCGGAGTGGGCGCCTACCTCGGCTGCCAGGGTCCCTCCCCCGCCATCGGTGAGCTGATCGGCATGGATTCGCGCCACCAGGCCGTGTTCTGCCCCCGCCTCTAGCACACGCTGGGCCTGGTTCCGGCTGAAGGCGATCTCCTCACAGAACACGTCGACGCCCCGCACCACGCCCTCGGAAACGGCCGCCGGCAACACCTCGCCGACGACGAAGGTGACGTACTCGTCGGCCCTCCCCTCGAACTCCTGAGGCACGGCATGGGCCGCAAGAAGCGTGGGTTGGACGTCCACGTCCAGGGGCTCACCGAGGGCTGCCGCTACGCGGAGCATTCGCAGCTCCGTCTCCAGGTCGAGGCCGTATCCCGACTTCACCTCCAGTGTCGTCACGCCCCAACCGGTGAGGTCCCCGGCTCGGCTGAGGGCGCCCTCGAGAAGGGCTTCCTCGGAGCTGCCTCGCGTCGCAGCCACGGTGGCACGGATTCCACCTCCTGCCCGGGCGATTTCCTCATACGTCACTCCGTGCAGGCGCTGACGGAACTCCTGACACCGGTCGCCCCCGAAAACGAGATGGGTGTGGCAGTCGATGAGACCGGGGAGGAGCCACGCTCCCTGGCCGTCGTGGACGTGCCGGGCGAGGGACATCGCCGGGGCCGGGAGCTCGGCCTCGGCTCCAACCCACGCGATTCGCTCCCCTTTCGTGGCGATCGCGCCCCCGGGGATACGGCCCATCTCGGCATCGGTCATCGTGGCCAGGTGCACGCCGCACCAGAGATGGTCCCAGGGAGGATCGGCCATGGGCCTCAGCAGTCAGATCGTGTACCGGGCCTGCACGCGGTCCGGTCGCGGGCCCACATTGAAGAGTGGTCCGCTGTCGTCGGGCACGCGTGAGGCTGAACCCGCACACAGTAGAACCCCATCACTCCGACGTCGATAGTACCCCTCTCCCGCCAAGCCGCATCTCCCCGAAAACGGCGCGTCTCTCGTGACCCAACCCGCGACGGAATCCTACCGGTTCGAGCATGCCCTCATCGACGGCACCTGGAGAGGCGACGTGGTCGTCGACGTGGGTGGCGATGGCAACATCCTCCGCGTATCGGATCCGGCAGGCAATGGCCCCCCCAACGCCCCCGGCGACCAGCCGAGCCCTCGCAGGATCAAGGGGTGGGCTCTGCCGGGGCTCACCAACCTCCACAGCCACGCCTTTCAACGCGGGCTCGTGGGGCGAGCCGAAAAGTGGGGCCAGGATTCGTTCTGGCGATGGCGGGAAGTGATGTATCAATACGTCTCGGGACTGACCCCAGAGGCGGTGGAGGCCATTTCGGCCCAGCTCCATGTTGAACTTCTGAAGGGCGGGTTCACCTCCGTTGGGGAGTTCCACTATCTCCACCACCAGGTTGGCGGACACCCCTACGACGACCCGGCCGAGCTCGGCCGACGTATCATCTCCGCCGCTCGTGAAACCGGGATCGGTATCGTCCACATGCCCGTGGTCTACCACCGAGCCGGGTTCGACCGACCGCAACTCGACCCGGCCCAGGCGAGGTTCGCCATGGACGTGGAAGGGCTCGCCGGCCACGTGGCCTCGCTGGAGGTCGAAGAACGCCAGGGGCGAGGCGGGTTGGTCGCGCTGGGTTGGGGGATCCACAGCCTCCGGGCGTGCTCGGAAGCGGAGGTGGCCCGCGCCCTGGCGCACTTCGACTCCGAGCCGTGGCGACCGATCCACATCCACGTCGCTGAGCAGACCCTGGAGGTGGAGCAGTGTCTGGAGACACGAGGGGCCCGCCCGGTCGACTGGCTGGCCGACCACGTGCGCCTGGACCGCCGGTGGTGCCTGGTCCACGCGACATGGACCACCGAGGAGGAACTCACCCGGATCGCGGAAGCCGGATCCACGGTCGGACTTTGCCCGGCCACGGAAGCGAACCTGGGCGACGGTGTGTTCCGCCTTCCACGCCTCCTCGAAGCCCGGGGACGGTTTGGCGTGGGCACCGACAGTCACGTGGCCACCTCCGCCCCCTCGGAGCTCCGCCTCCTTGAATACGGCCAGCGCCTGCGACACGCGGCCAGAGGCGTCGCGACCCCGCCGCCGGAAGCCCCCGCCGGGGCCGGAGTGGGGCACGGGCTGATCCTCCACGCTTTGAAGGGCGGAGCGCGAGCCCTCGGGATCCAGGCCGGACAGTTGGCTGCAGGGATGCGTGCCGACATCCTCGTACTGGACGGCGATCACCCGGCACTGGCCGGCCACGGCCCGGACTCGGTCCTGGACGCGTGGGTCTTCGCCGACAGCGGTAACCCGGTGCGCGACGTCATGGTGGGTGGGGACTGGGTGGTGACCGAGGGCCGCCACAGATCAGAGGAGCAGATCGCTCGACGCTTCCGAAGCCACGTGTAGCAGCCGAGCCCGTCCCGCCCCGTTTGTGCGACCCCCCGCCCCTCTCGGAGGGCGCTATCCTCCGGATCTCATGGGGAGGTCGATCTCGTGGCGGGCTGCGGTGTCCAAAGCCTCTTCGTACCCGGCGTCCGCGTGTCGGGCCACGCCTATGCCGGGATCGTTCGTAAGGACCCGCTCGATGCGTCGCCGCATGTCGGGGGTGCCGTCCGCAACGAGCACCTGACCAGCATGGAGCGAGTTCCCGATGCCGACTCCACCCCCGTGGTGGAACGACACCCAGCTCGCGCCGGATGCCGTGTTCAAGAGCGCGTTCAGTATGGGCCAATCGGCGACGGCGTCCGTCCCATCCCGCATGGCCTCGGTCTCCCGGTAGGGGGACGCCACCGACCCCGTGTCGAGGTGGTCGCGCCCGATGACCACCGGGGCCGTAAGGTCGCCCGACGCCACCATGTCGTTCAGGGCCACTCCGAAACGGGCTCGCTCTCCCTGGCCCAACCAGCAGATCCGGGAGGGTAGTCCCTGGAAGGCGACCTTCTCGCGAGCCAACCGGATCCAGCGACAGAGGGAATCGTTCTCGGGGAACATCTCAAGCACCAGATCGTCCGTCTTGTGGATGTCGGCGGCTTCACCCGAAAGGGCCGCCCAACGGAAGGGCCCCCGTCCCTGACAAAACAGCGGCCGGATATACGCTGGGACGAACCCGGGGTAGGCGAACGCGTCGCTGAAGCCCGCGTCCCTGGCATACCCGCGGAGATTGTTGCCATAGTCGACGGCCACCGCGCCTTCACGCTGTAGCGCGACGATACCCTCGCAATGGCGACGGATGGACGCCATCGACCGCTCCAGGTACGCGTCTGGATCCAACGTCCGGAGCCGGGCGGCCTCGTCCAGGGTCAGGCCATGGGGCACGTAACCGTTCAGCGGGTCGTGGGCCGACGTCTGATCGGTGACGATGTCGGGGATCACGCCTCGGTCCAGAAGGGCGGGCACCACGTCGGCGCAATTGCCCACCAGTCCCACCGACACCGGTTGGCTCGGATCGGCTCCCGTCACCCACGCCACCGCCTCGTCCAGATCTTCGCTGATCTTGTCGCAGTAACGCGTGTCCAACCGCCGCTGGATCCGGTCCCTGTCCACCTCGACCACCAGGACGGAGGCGCCGGCCATGGTGGCGGCCAGCGGCTGGGCGCCTCCCATCCCGCCCATTCCACCGGTCAGGATCCACCGCCCACCCAGAGAGCCTCCGAAGTGCGTGTCACCCATCGCAACGAAGGTCTCATAGGTGCCCTGCAGGATGCCCTGCGTGCCGATGTAGATCCACGAGCCTGCAGTCATCTGCCCGTACATCATCAGGCCCTGGCGCTCCAACTCGTGGAAGTGCTCCCAGGTAGCCCACGCCCCAACCAGGTTGGAATTGGCGATCAGGACCCTGGGGGCATGGGCGTGGGTGCGGAAAACCCCCACGGGCTTCCCCGATTGGACCAGCAACGTCTCGTCATCCTCCAACCGCTCGAGGGTGGCGATGATGGCATCGAGGGCTTCCCAACTCCGGGCCGCCCGACCGGTCCCTCCGTAGACCACCAGGTCTTCAGGACGCTCCGCCACCTCGGGGTCGAGGTTGTTCATGAGCATCCTTACGGCTGCCTCCTGGGTCCATCCCTTCGCAACGATCTGGGAGCCGCGGCGGGCCCTCAGGGTGCGTCTAGCCGTCATCATCTACTCCAGTCGGTCAGTCGGTCTTCGGGGAATCAACCGGGTAGCTCGGGGAAGCTGGGCGGCGCATCGAAGAACAGGCGACGTACGGCCGCGATGTCGTAGCTCAAGACCCGGTCCTGATCCAACGGAGGCACGACGCGACGTACCGCCGACACCACCGACTCCACGGCGGGGCTGCTACGGAGCGGGCGCCGATACTCCACGGCTTGCACTCCACAAAGGAGCTCGATGGCGAGCACCGCATCGAGGAGATCGACGCTCCGGCGCAGTTTGCGGGCGCTGGCCATCCCCATGGACACGTGATCCTCCTGGGCGGCGCTCGTCGGAACCGAGTCCACGCTGGCGGGGTGGGCAAGGACTCTCATCTCGGCCAGAGCGTCTGCGGCGGCAACCTGGGCGATCATGAACCCCGAACGGATGCCGGGCTCGGGCGTAAGGAAGGCGGGAAGCCCCGAAAGATCAGGATTGAGAAGGCGCTCCAGCCGTCGCTCCGAAATGGCGGCGAGGTCCGCTGCCGCGATCGCCACCAGGTCCAGGGCCTGGGCCACGATCTGTGCGTGGAAATTCCCGCCGCTGACCACCAGGTCCTCGTCCGGCAGTACGAGGGGGTTGTCGGTGGTGCTGTTGGCCTCCCTGGTGACGATCTCCGTCGCGTAGCGGAGCGCCTCCCTGGCCGCCCCGTGAACCTGGGGCATGCACCGGAGGGAATACGGGTCCTGTACCCGCGCGTCCCCCTCCCGGTGAGACTCACGGATCTCAGAGTCCTGTAGGAGAGCCCAGAGACGGGCGGCCGACGTGATCTGCCCCGGGTGGGGCCGCGCGGCGTGGAGGGCGGCCCGGAAGGGATCCGGGGATCCCATGAGAGCCTCGAGTGAAACGGCCCCCGACACGTCTGCGAGGTCGACCAGCGTCGCGAAACGGACAAGCGCGAGGGCACCCAGACCGGTGGTGGCCTGGGTCCCGTTGATCAGGGCCAGCCCCTCCTTCTCGGCCAGGACCAGTGGCTCGAGATCGGCGTCGGCAAGGGCCTCGGCGGACGGGGCGTCCCTGCCCCTCACCGACACCCTGCCCTCTCCGATGAGGGCGAGGGCGATGTGCGCGAGCGGCGAGAGGTCGCCACTGGCCCCGACCGACCCCAGCTCCGGCACGGCGGGAGTGATCCCAAGGTTCAGGAGGGCCAAAAGCGCATCGACGACCTCGGGTCGACAGCCCGAGTGGCCCCGAGCCAGGGCGTTCGCCCGCAGCACCATGACGGCCCGGACCTCGTGGTCGGAAAGCATCGGGCCAAAGCCCGATGAGTGACTGCGCACCAGATTCCGCTGGAGGTCTCTCTGCTGGTCACCCGAGATGATCACGTTCGCGAGGCGGCCGAACCCGGTCGTAACCCCATAGATGCGCTCGCCCTCCGCCAGGAGCCGGTCGACCAGCGCTCGAGACCGCTCCATTCGGGCCCTGGCCTCTGCGGCCAACCCGACCAGCCGCGCCTCCTTCGCTACGTCCAGCACGTCCGTGAGGGTGAGGGAGCCCCCGTCGAGATCCAGCCGTGCCGCCCCCGCGGGAGGCCGCTTCATGAACCGATTCCGCGGCCAACCCGGGGCATCTCGTCGAGCGTGACCGTAAGGTCATCCGGATCCCAGTGGTCCTCCATTTCGACGCCCACGCCGTCGGCCAGACGGTTCACATAGTTGTAGTAGGACGCGACCTGGCAGATGTCCAAGATCCCCCGGTCATCGAAACCGTGGGAGCGCAGAGCCTCCACATCCGACGGTTCCACGGCGCCTGGGGTGCGGGTCAGTTTCACTGCATATCTCAGCATTGCAGCGTCCGCGGGATCCAGGTCCTGGGGCTCTTCACCGAGGGCCAGAGCCCTCACCAGGTCCGGGTTGCCGGTGAGCGTACGGAGGCCCGCCCCGTGATGGTTGATTCAGTAGAAGCACTCGTTCTCGGCAGACACCACGACGGCAATCATCTCTCGTTGAGCCCGGGTCAAGGGAGAGGGACCGCGCATGAGGTGGCGGTACAGGACGTAATGGTGTTCCATGGAAGGGGGATTGAGGGAGTGGATCCGGAGGATGTTGTCAGGCTGTCCCCGATTGCCCGAGTAGCGCTCGAACAGGACACCCAACTCGGGGCCACCGTCCAGCGGCGATACGTACTTGATATAGGCCAAGAGCCCGACCCCTCCGTCCTCGCGCCGCGATTGTGTCACATTTCCCGAACCTGACCCTTCCACCCCCGGATTCCAACTACCTGGAGCCCCTGTGTTTCAAGCCAAGGAAAGCCCCTACCTGGTTCCCTTCGACGGGACGTTCCACCTCGGTGACGCGCCCCAGGCTCCCCCGGAGGGTAGTCCCGAGGAAGCTACGCTGGAGGACCAGCTCGCGGAATCGGTGGATGCACTCGACGACTTGCAGCGCCGGCTCTACGCCGACGATCATTGGTCGGTACTGCTCGTCTTCCAGGCCATGGACGCGGCGGGCAAGGATTCGACGATTCGGGCCATCCTACGGGGAGTAAACCCCCAGGGATGTCAGGTCATGGCGTTCAAGCAGCCTTCCTTGCGAGAGCTCGATCATGACTTCCTCTGGCGCGTCGCGTCCCGCACTCCGGAGCGCGGCAGGATCGGCGTATTCAACCGCAGTCACTACGAGGAAGTCCTCGTGGTGCGGGTGCACCCCGAATACCTGAAGGGCCAGCGGTTGCCCAGGTCCCTTTCCCTGGAAGAGTTGTGGGCCGAGCGGTACGAGTCCATCAACGACTTCGAGCGGCACCTGGCGCGGAACGGGACCATGATCTTGAAGTTCTTCCTGAACGTCTCGAAGGAGGAGCAGGCGCGGCGCTTCGTCCGCCGCATCGACCGACCCGACAAGAACTGGAAATTCTCGGAGGGCGACCTGGCGGAGCGGGCGTTGTGGGACCGGTACATGGAGGCATACGAGGCGGCCTTGAACGCCACGAGCCGCCCATGGGCGCCCTGGTACGCCATCCCTGCCGACGACAAACCCTACATGCGGGCGACCGTCGGCCGTCTGGTGGTGGAGAACCTCTCCAGCCTCGGCATCGACTTTCCCGATATCGGCGACGACCGCCGAGCCGAATTGGCGATTCTCCGTTCGTCCATCCGATGAGGCGGACGCCACCGCCTTCCTTCGGCGCCACCCCTTCCCCACCCACCTTCAGATGCCCTGCGCGACCGTACATCTCCTGACTGCGGGCCGAGCCCTGGAAGCATGGAGGGAGGACCCGGTTCGGGCGCCCTTCGATCCCCACGACAAAGCCCTCGTTGGAGACTTCCTTTCCGGGGCCATGTCTCCCGACATGGGATTCGTGGCGGCCGTGGACCGCACCGTGTCGGAGCTGGTCCACTACGTGGAGACGGGCAGCGTGGTCCAAGCCCTCCTCCGCCACTCCAGCACCGCCGGCGAGCGGGCCTTCGCGTGGGGCTGGGGCACCCATCACCTGACGGACGTCCTGATCCACCCCCTCGTCGGAAGGGCCGTCGGCGAGGTTCTCTATGGCGACCCCACGAAACGTGTGAACGCGAGCGAGAACGAAGAAATTCATGTATCAGTAGAAGTTGGCTTGGATATCATCATACAAGACAACTATATGAAGATCCCCGCACCCTCCGGCGACATCCTCCACCGGGGGCGCCTGGGCTTCGTCGCCGAGGCCCTGGCCGACACGTACCGGCTTCCCGTGGACCCCCACCGCCTGGCCGGGGACTTCCGCTTGGCCGGCCGGCAGATGCAGGCCTGGCCCGCCCTCATCCGGACGCTCGGCCGAGCCTGGCGCATCAACGAACCGGGCCGCTCCTACGGCGTTGCCGCTGCCGCCCTCGCGGTTGTCCGCACGGCCCTCCCACGAGAGAGCGCCCTCCGTGGGCTCAGCCGGCCCCAACGGCCTCCGGACTGGTTACCGGAGGAGGTGGCGCGGATCGCCGACGAGTTCCCCCAACGCTTTCAGCGAGACGTGGAGTCGGCCGGCCGGGGGTTCGAGAACCGGAACCTGGAAACGGGTGAGCTGGAGCGGGACACGGTGGACCATCCGAGATCCGAGGCGCGACTCCGGTGGTGGCTCCGGACCACCGGTCGACAGGAATCACCTGAAGGCCGGGGGGCACCGAAGCGAGGGATGGGAAGTACGGAAGGGCCTGCCAGCCTCAGCCTCCCGTCACGAACTCCCTGAACGTCAAGCCGATCGTGAGGCCGATCACGGCCAGGATCGCGATGAAGGGGAGAGCGGCTACGAGACTCTTCGCCGTTCCCTTCGCGGCCGCCACCTTCTTTTCGGGAAGGAGCACCCGCGTCCGGCGAGCGGCTGCCTCGATACGAGTCGGGACGGGGAGGGACGGCGGCCTT
>JAHEKK010000116.1 GCA_024638395.1 Gemmatimonadota bacterium
CTCCCCAATCGAGCCTTCCAGGTGCCCCTCCATCTCAGTCCCTCGACCGGAACGGCCTTCGCCCGGGTCGGCCTGTTGGGCAACCCCGGCGACGGGTACGAGGGAAAGGCGTTGGCCACTCTGATCTACGACTTCAGTGCAGAAGTCGAGGTGGCGCCGGCGCCTGATTTCCGGATTCATCCGAACCCGGGGGACGGCCTGCAGTTCGCCAACCTGGGTGATGCCTTCCGGGCCTTTCAGGGCGGCGGCTGCGACGACGCCCTCCGGTTGCTCCGGGCGGCGGTGCATCGCTTCCCCGATCTAGTGGAGGCGAGCGCCGACGGCCCCGTGGGATGGTCCGGACTGGGCGCTCACATGCGATACCGGACCCGTATCCCACGCCAGGTCGGGCTGTCGGGCTCCAGTGCGCTGATCGTTGCGGCGCTACGAGCCCTGGCGACGGCCCTCGACGTCGAAGTAGACCCCTACACCCTTGCGGAGACCGCGCTGGCCGCGGAAACGGAGGACCTCGGCGTCGCCGCCGGACCTATGGACCGGATCGTACAGGCCTACGGTGGGACCGTCCTCATGGACCTCGCTCCCCCGCGGTCGGCTTCCGGAGTCCACGTCGTCGATACGAGCATACTGCCTCCCCTTTTCGTCGCGTGGTCCAGCACCCGGACCAAAAACTCCGGGCTCCTCCATGGGCCCCTCCGAGCGCGTTGGCTCCAGGGAGATCCTGAGGTGAGAGACGTGGTGGATCGGCTGAGGACGGTGGTCGATGACGGAATGGCGGCGCTGTCCTCCGGTGATGCGGAGGCTTTCGGGCGTTGCATGGAACGCAACTTCGAGCTGCGGGGAAGGGTCTTCCCCATCCATGGCGAGGACCGGGCCATGGTCGCCCTGGCCCACCGCCACGGGTGTCCGGCCAAGCTGGCGGGGTCCGGGGGAGCCATCGTCGGCATGGTGCCGCCCGAGGCCGATGACTCGTCGCTGGAAGCCGAATTCGTCGCCGAAGGATTTGGCTATCTGCGACCCCGACTCAATCCGTTCGAAGAAGCCGGCACAGCGCGAAGGCCATGACCAGGGTCGCCTGACGCATGTCATGGAGAGAAACCCATTCATCGGGCTGGTGGGCCAACTCGAGGCGCCCAGGCCCGTAGGCCACACAATGCCGAACACCACCCCGGGCAAAGTGCTTCTGATCGTAGGTCCCGGGACTCGCGACCCGCTCGGACGGCCGGCCCATGATCTCCTGAATCCCCTCCTCCAGGGCTTCCAGCAATGGCGAGCCCTCGGGCGCTTGCACCGGTAGGACGCACAGGCGCTCCTCCACCTCATAGGCCCGACCGGGTTCCGACTCTGCGAGCCGGGCGGCGAGATCCGGCAACTCGGCCCGCACTGCGGCAATTTCTTCCTCCATCAGGAAGCGTCGGTCGAAAATGGCCTCGGCCACGTCAGCCACGCAGGGACTCTGCGAGTCGACAACACCCTGTCCACCGGTGAGGCCGTTCACGTTGATGGAAGCGGCCCTCGACCCCTCGGGCTCCACGGGCATCTCGGTACGCATCTTCGCCAGTTCGGGAGCCAGATCGCGCCGCACCGCGTGCAGGAACGCAACCAGGTCGTCGATGGCCGACCGGCCCAGGTGTGGCATGCTCCCATGAGCCGTTCGTCCGAGAGCCCTGACGGAAGACCAGAGGACGCCCCGGTGGCCGACGCAGATTCGGTGGGGGCTGAAGGGTTCGGGGATGATCGCGTAGTCCACGGAACGTGCATGGATCAGCCCGGCATCCACCAAGGCGCCCACGCCGGCCATCCCACCGCTCTCTTCATCCACCGTCCCGCTCACCTGGATGCGCCCCGCTAGATCGACCCCGCTTCTACCCACGCAACAAGCCGCGAAGGCCGCACAGGCCAGACCCGCTTTCATGTCGCAGGCGCCGCGCCCGAAGAGGCGGTCTCCCCGCACCTCGGCGCCGAAGGGGTCCACGGTCCACCCTTCTCCCGGTGGAACGACGTCGAAGTGGCCGTTCAAGTGCACCGTGGGCCCAGGTCGAGCCATGATCAGGTCCCCAAGGACGTTCGGGCGCCCTGGCCTGCCCGGCGCCTCCAGCCGTTGCACCTGAAGCCCCCACTCCTGCAGCCGCACGTCGATCACGTCCGCACACTCGAGGTAGCAGGATCCGGGCGGGTTCACGGACGGGATTCGCACCAGCTCCCGGGCAAAGTCCAACAACTCGTCGAAATGCCGTTCGACTCGGTGAAGGACGCCATCGACGGCGCGGGAGGTCAGGGTCTCCTCCAACTGGTCTGGCTTCGGGGCGATTGAAAGACGATCATGGCCCGAAAGGATGGACGAGGCCTCCCAAACGGGCAAACAAGAGCGATATGAACAACCTCTTCCAGCTGGACGGTACCCATGCCGTCGTCATCGGTGGCGGCGCCGGGATTGGGCGAGCCGTGGCCACCGGACTCGGCGCCCACGGTGCCCACGTCACCGTGTTGGACCTGGACGGAGTGGCCGCAGAAGCCACTGCCGCGGCCCTGGAGGCCTCAGGGGCACAGGGGGCTCACGGAAGGCTCGACATCAGAGACGGGGAGGCCGTGCGTCGGGCGCTCAAAGACGCCTACGACGGCCTCGGCGGCCTGGATGTGGTGGTCTGCACGCCGGGAGTCAACGTGCGAAAGCCGTTGCTGGACTATACCGACGACGACTTCGACCACGTCATCGACGTGAATCTGAAAGGCAGCTTCCATGTACTCCAGGCCGCGGGGGATCTCATGAAGCAGGGAGGCGGCGGCAGCATCATCCTCTTCTCCTCGATTCGATCCATCGTGGTTGAGCCGGGCCAGAGTATCTATGCAGCCACCAAGGCCGGCATCGTGCAGATGGTGCGCGCTGCGGCGGCCGAGTTGGGCCCTCACGGCGTCAGGGTGAACGCGATTGCACCCGGCGTCGTGGAGACACCTCTTACCGCCCCCATCAAAGCAAAGCCCGAGTGGTACGCCGCCTACGCGGCCCGGAACGTCTTCAATCGATGGGCTGCCGCCAGCGAAATGGCGGGGCCGGCCGTGTTTCTCGCGTCGGCCGCCGCGAGCTATGTCACCGGCACCGTACTGTTCGTCGACGGTGGCTGGACTGCCGTGGACGGACGCTTTCAACCACCGGGCATGTAGACCGGGCCGTCCGCCGCTCGGTTCCCGGGCTACTCCTGATGCGTTGCCCCGGTCACCGTGATGTGCACGGTGTCTGCCACGGGCGGGTCGAGGGGCACATGGACGCCATCCGCCACGACCGCGATCAGACGGTGTTCCCCAGGCTCCAGCCCCTCGACGGTGAACGAGGTCTGAGCCTGACCCATGTGGATATACCGGCCTTCCTCCACGCCTATGGGGTCTGTCCAGGAGAGGAGATCCGCGTCTACGATCAGGTGATGATGGCCGGTGCCTTCGTCCATGGTTCCGGCCGGGGAGATGACCAACCCCTCGACCTCGAACACCACCTGCAGAGGACCCTGGGGCACTGTAGCCCCGTCCTGAGGTTGGGTGATCTGCACCCGCGGGATCGCTGCAGCGTCTCCCGGCGAGTCGTCGGGGGTGGCCGACCCCTCGGGCGGCGCGTCGCCGCCTCCGCACGCCGACCAGATGAGCGCAATGGCGACCAGGGGGACAAGGCGTGACATGCAACCGCTCCTATGACGACCAGGGAGATGGCCGGGCTGGGGGTCAAAGTGATTCAAAGGAAGGAGAATTCCCTATTAAGGTGGGAAGCGCGCCTCCGGGACGCCACTGCCAAACGAGGGGTCGCCGGTTCGGAGGAAGGCTTCGATCACCCTGAGCCAGTGTTGGGGTCGCTCAAGATGAACCCGGTGGCCCGCGCCGGGGATCGCCACATGCTTCGCGTGGGGAAGCGCACCGGCCATCCTCTCGGCAAGGACCGTGAACTTGGGGTCCAGGCGCCCCGTCATCAGGAGTGCCGGGTGCCGGATCCGCGGTAGCTCGGCCCACAGTGACGGTTGGGTGCCGGTTCCCAATCCCCTCAGGACTGCTGCGAGGGCGGCGGGATCGTTCGAGGCCCGTTGAGCCTCGACTCTGTCCCACACTTCCCGATGCACGTTGTCTCTCAGAGAGCAGAGAACCGGAAGGTCCAGCCACGACTCGAGGAAAGCCCCGATGCCCTCCTCGGAGATGCGTCGGGCCAGGATCTCGTCGGCTCTTCGCCGAACGGTTCGCTCGTTTTCAGTGGCCAGCCCGGGGGAGCCGCTCTCCAACACGAGGCGTCGCACCAGCTCGGGCTTCCACGCGGCCACGGCCAGGGACACCCTGGCCCCCATGGAATAGCCCACGAGATCACAGGCCGAAATCCTCCCCGCCCGGAGCACCTCCGCGACATCCTCCACCATCGCATCCATACGGTACCGCCGTGGATCCGTCGGTTTGTCGCTCTCCCCGTGGCCGAGAAGATCGATCAGGATGAGCCGCCGGCCTCGATCGAGGCGGTCCGGGACGTCTCCCCAGCCACGTCCACTGCCGGAAAACCCGTGGATGAGCAGCAGAGCAGCCCCCGAGCCCCTGGTCCTCACCCGAAGGCGGTATCCGTCTCGGAGCACGACCATCTGCGCCACCAGGTGTTGCCCCTCTCTCGTTGGGTGTTGGACGTTGGGCCCCGACAGCCCTCACATGGGCCGGCAGCCACGTCGATACTTCCAGGAGGGGCGTGGCGGTACCGACACCCGCCCCACGGCCAACGACGACCACAGCCCTGCCGCAGTCCGTATGTATGGCGCATATCCCGGAGCCCGTCACGGCCTAGCCGCCGTACTGCTTCTGACCAGCCTGGTCCTCCCTGGCCCCGTCGCCGCCCAGGTCCCGGTGGATTCATTGGAGGTCACCTCCGTGGTACCGCCTCGTCTGGTTCTCCGGGGCGAGCTGGCCCACGTCCATGTGGAAGGCCGGTTTCCCCACCCTACGCGCACCCTCCTGACGAGGCTCCGGGTCCGCGTCCGGTCCAACCGCTTCGAGTGCGAGCTCGGATGGAGCGAGAACGCGGTTGCCGCACTGGTGGCCGGATCCGGTCTCCCGTGGCTTCTGGAAGCGGACCTCTTCTCCGGAGGCGAAATGGGACTTCGCCGCCAATGCGGGACCATCGACGGCATCTGGCCCGACAAGGTGGAGCTCACCTTCAGGCACCCTGCTCTCCTGGCACCGGGACCGATGACCATAGACCTCACGTTGCACCCCGCCCCGGATCGGAAGCGGGGATCGAGGCCGATCTCCCGGCAGGCAGAGGTCACCATCGCCCAGCCGTTCCGGGTCCTGGCCCACCTTCCGGAGGACCCGGTAGTCGGCGAGGGCGAGGCGCTCATGCTCACGCTGATCGTGGAGGGGGGAGCGCCGACCGCGGTATCGATCAGACGGGAGCGCGAATGGCGCTCCGTCCGCTACCTGGTGCGGACGGGGCAGGTCCGGGTCGAGCTTTCCCCGCAGCTTTTCACCGCACCTGGGAACCTGGAGTTCCGTGTCAGCCGTGACGGGGAAATCCACCAGCTCTCGATCCCGGTCTGTCGACGCCGTGGGCCTCTCGAAGTGGACTGTCCTAAACCGGGGACGTGACTTTCCACCGTGCCCTGCGGTCTCTAGTCTTACAGGGGCATTGCCGCGCGGTGCCCGTCCAAGGTCCCGCAGTCCACGGAGTCATTGATGTCAGGTCTTCTAGATCAGCTCGCCAGCCAACTTTCGGGCGACGCGCTGGAATCTCTCAGCAGTACCATCGGTGCAGACCAGCAAAAAACCCAGTCGGCGATGGCCGCTGCACTGCCCCTGTTGCTCGGGGCGCTGGCCAGGAACGCTGCGAAGCCCAAAGGGGCCAAGGCCCTGGACAACGCCCTCGCACGAGACCACGATGGATCGATCTTCGACAACCTGAGCGGAGCCCTTCGCTCTCCCAACCTCGACGACGGGCAGGGGATCCTCAAGCACGTTCTGGGGGGTCGTCGCGACCAGGTCGCCACAAATCTCTCCAAGGCCAGCGGCCTACAGGGCGATCAGGTGACGAAGATGTTGGCGACGCTGGCCCCTCTCGTCCTGGGCTCGCTGGGACGTGCCAAGCGATCCTCGGGAATGGGCGCCGAGGAACTGAGCAGCATGCTGGACCAGGAGCGGACCGCCATGGAGTCCAAAGAACCGGCTCTCGGCGGACTCCTTAAGGGCCTTCTCGATCGGGACGGCGATGGCAGCATCATCGATGACCTGGCCGGTGGAGCCCTTGGGCGCCTCTTCGGGCGCCGCAACTAGCCCTCGAGCACCCAACGATGGGCCGTTACGTTCAACCGGGTCTACATCGAGGGCCGCAAGCCCCAATCACCCACCCCAGAAGCACCTTTACACACCAAGGAGAACAGACCTTTGGGAATCTTCGATTTCATCAAAGAAGCAGGCGAGAAGATCGGCATCGGCAAAGACGAACCGGCACCTGACGCGAATGAAGAGCTCGACGAGCTCAAGAAGGCCAACATGCTCCACCGGGTCGTTTCGGGCATGAACCTGGGCATCGACAACCTCCGCGTCGAGTTCGACGACGGAGTGGCGACTCTCTACGGCACCGCCAAGAGCCAAAAAGCCAAGGAGCATGCCATCCTGTTCTGCGGCAACGTCAGCGGCGTGGCCCGGGTGGACGACCGGATGACCGTGGTCGAGCCCGAGCCCGAGGCTCAGTTCTATACCGTCAAATCGGGTGACTCCCTCTCAAAGATCGCCAAGGAGTTCTACGGCGACGCCCAGAAGTACAACCACATCTTCGAGGCGAACACCCCGATGCTGAAAAACCCCGATCTCATCTACCCCGGCCAGGTCCTACGCATTCCGCCGCAGGCCTGAACCTTCGGCGTGGACGGGAGTCCCGCCCTCCGGTAGAATCGGATCTACCCCCGCTACCCGACCGGTAGCGGGGGTATTTCGTGAGAGGCCCATCCCTGGACGAACCCACCATCCGAAGGTCCGGCCCCTGAGTCGCCCCGTCGCCGTCAGACAACGCAGGAGTCCGATGAGAGCTGTGCTCCTCCTCGCCGGCCTGGCGCTGGGTGTGACCGACCTGCAGGCCCAGGAGACGAGGCCGGACCGGATCGACCCGGTTACGGCGCCGCGGCCCTCTCTCGAGGCCCGCCGAGCGACAGGTCCCATCGAGCTCGATGGACATCTGGACGAGGCCGCGTGGTCCGAGGCCGACTCGACGGACGGGGTGTTCTACCAGTCCGTCCCGGAGCAGGGCGTCCGGTCTCGTGAGCGAACGGTGGTCCGGATACTCTACGACGAGGAGAACCTCTACATCGGCGCCATCCTCTACGACAACAATCCGGCGGCTCTCGTGTCAGCTGGTCTCGAGCAGGACTTCGCCACATCGGACTCCGACATCTTCGGCTTTGCCCTGGACACGTATTGGGACCGCCAGAACGCCTTCCTCTTCGCCGTAAATCCGGCCGGGGCCGTCTTCGACGCGCAGGCATTCAACGACCAACAGTCCGTGAACCCGGCCTGGGAGGGCGTGATCGAGGTCAGCACCCGCGTCCACGAACTGGGTTGGACGGCCGAGATCGCCGTCCCCATCACGACCCTGCGCTTCAACCAGGCAAGCGGGCCACAGACCTGGGGACTCAACTTCTCCCGTCGGATTCGCCGCTTTTCGGAAGACTCGAGCTGGTCTCCCCTCAGCCGGCAGTTCCGCATCTACAAGATGTCCAGGGCAGGCACCCTGGCTGGTCTCGACGGTTTGAGCCAGGGCCGAAACCTCTGGGTCAAGCCGTATGTCTCTGCCGTCCGCAGCGATGGATCGGGAATCGGCGCCAACGAGGATTTCGACGGCGGCCTGGATCTGAAATGGGGCCTCACACCGCGCCTTACACTGGACGTGACGGCCCTGACCGACTTCTCGCAGGTCGAGGTGGATGAGCAGCAGATCAACCTGAGCCGCTTCTCGCTCTTCTTCCCGGAGAAGCGAGACTTCTTCCTCGAGAACGAGGGGATCTTCGCATTCCAGGACGCGAGAGTCCGCAACTTCCGCACCGGCTCCGGTCCCCAGAACTTCAAGCTCTTCCACAGCCGCCGAATCGGACTGTCCGATGCTCGCACTCCCGTCCCGATCCTCGGAGGCGCCCGCCTCACCGGGCGGCTGGGTGACTACGCAGTCGGCGTCCTCAACATGCAGACCCGGAACGAATCGGCGTTCCCCGGAGAGAACTTCTCGGTCGTAAGGATCCGCCGAAATCTCCTCGAAAGCAGCGACGTCGGCTTCATGTTCGTGAACCGCGACGGTACCGGCTCAGGCATCGAGGACCAGTACAATCGATCCATCGGCGTGGACGCCAACCTTCGACTGGCTGGCGGCAGGATGCTGCTGAATTCGTACGCCGCCCTCACCGACGAGCCGGACGTTGACACGGATCGCCTTGCCGGCGCCTTGGAAGTGGCGTG
>JAHEKK010000117.1:0-1682 GCA_024638395.1 Gemmatimonadota bacterium
AGCCCGTGGCGGACCGGTTGCGTGGCGCACTCGCCAAGGTGAGATTGCGGTGACCGCCGGGGGCTGAGCCCTCGTTTCGGCATCCCATTCCAATCCGGACGGGCACGCTCTCTCAGGGCCGATCCGGGATTCCGACCCCGGTCACTTCGGAGGCGCACTGGCTCATTGGGCGCCCGAACCGTTTCCACGAACCGCGGTTGGCTCGATGTCCAGCACCATTCGTATCCCCTTCCCGTCAAACGAACCGGTCTTCGACTACGCCCCCGGATCTCCGGAAAAGGCAGCGCTCAAAGCCAAGCTCGGCGAGTTGGCATCTTCGCAAATCGAGGTCCCGGTCATCATCGGTGGCGAAGAGATCCGCACCGGTGTGACGGAAGACATCCGGGCTCCTCACGACCACGGCCTCAAGCTGGGCACGTGGCACAAGGCAGGTGAGGAAGAGGTCCGGCGGGCCATCCGATCGACGCTGGAGGCGCGGACCGACTGGGCAAACCGGCCATGGCAGGACCGTGCGGCGGTCTTCCTGAAGGCGGCGGAGCTCCTCTCGACCACCTGGCGAGCCACCCTCAATGCCGCAACCATGCTCGGCCAGAGCAAGAACCCCTTTCAGGCCGAGATCGACGCCGCTTGCGAGCTCATCGACTTCTTCCGGTTCAACGCATACTTCGCCGAGCAGATCTTCGATCAGCAGCCCTGGTCCAGCACCGGAGTGTGGAACCGAACCGACTATCGGCCCCTGGAAGGGTTCGTCTACGCCGTCAGTCCGTTCAACTTCACCGCGATCGGCGGAAATCTCACCGGCGCGCCGGCGATGGTGGGATGCGGGGTGGTCTGGAAACCCTCCGACTCGGCCGTCTACGCCGGCTACCTGACGTACAAGCTCCTCGAAGAGGCCGGCCTTCCCCCGGGCGTCATCAACTTCGTTCCAGGCGACCCGGTCGCCATCACCGACGTCGCCATGAGCCACGAAGACTTCGGCGGTCTCCACTTCACGGGGTCCACGGCCGTGTTCAAGTCCCTGTGGACCAAAGTGGGAGAGAACATCCACGCCTATCGATCCTACCCCCGGCTCGTCGGTGAGACCGGAGGCAAGGACTTCATCGTGGCCCATCCCTCGGCCGACGTGGACGCCCTCCGGACCGCCATCGTCCGGGGCGCGTTCGAGTTCCAGGGCCAGAAGTGCTCGGCCGCCTCACGGGCCTACGTTCCCGAATCCGTCTGGAAGAGGCTTCGGGACGATCTGGTGGACGAGACGGAGTCCCTCACCATGGGCGACGTCCGGGACTTCCGGAATCTGGTCAACGCGGTGATCCACAAGAGGGCGTTCGACAAGATCTCTGGCTATGTCGAGCGAGCCCAGGCTGCCGACGGGGTGCACGTGTTGGCGGGCGGCCAATGCGACGATTCCGAGGGCTTCTTCGTACGCCCCACGATCATCCAGGCGGACAGCCCGACGTACGAGTCGATGTGTGAAGAGATCTTCGGCCCTGTGATCAGCATCCACGTCTATCCCGACAACGCCTGGAGCGATACGCTCGACCTGGTGGACGGAACATCACCCTATGCGCTGACGGGCGCCGTATTCTCCCAAGACCGGGCTGCGGCACGGGAGGCCATGGACCGCCTTCGCTTCGCAGCAGGGAATTTCTACATCAACGACAAGCCGACCGGGGCGGTGGTTG
>JAHEKK010000117.1:1692-8444 GCA_024638395.1 Gemmatimonadota bacterium
CTCCCCCCGGAGCATAAAGGAGACGCTCGTGCCGCCCACGGACTACCGGTATCCGTTCATGGCGGAGGAGTAGGCGAGGTAGCGGGCCGCCGGGCCGGGTCGTCTTATCCTCGCGCCGCTCGCAGGGACTGCCGGAAGTCTTCCTGGAGGTCTTCCACGTCCTCCAACCCGACCGATACGCGGACAAAACCGTCCGGTATGCCCTGGGCCGCTCTTTCGTCGGGCGTAAGGCCGAGGTGTGACGTGTATCGGGGCTGAGAGACCAAGGTTTCCACTCCGCCCAGGGACGGCGCCGCGATGGCGACGCCCAGCGCGGCCATGAAGCGGTCGGCCGCGTCTCCTCCGCCGGCGAGGACCAACGAGAGCATGCCTCCGAAGCCGGCAAGAATCTCCCTGGCCCGGGCATGGTCCGGATGGTTCGGCAAACCGGGATAGATCACCTGGTCCACTCCCTCCTGGTCGACCAGCCAGCGGGCCAGCTGCAGGGCATTGTCGTTGTGCCGCTCCATCCGCAGGGGGAGGGTCCGGATGCCGCGCTCGAGGAGCCAGGCGGCGTGGGGATCGAGGGCCGGACCGTACAACCGGGCCACCTCCCGAACGGCCTCGATGCGCGCGGCGGAACCGGAGACGACGCCTGCAATGAGATCCGAGTGTCCACCCAGATACTTGGTGGCAGAGTGGATCACGAGGTCGATGCCGTGATCCGCACCACGCAGATTCGCCGGGGAGGCGAACGTGACGTCTGCCATGAGCACGGCTCCCACGTCGGACGCGGCCCGGCGAGGAGGTTCCATGTCGAAGACCCGCAGCGTCGGATTCGTGGGAAGTTCCACGAGGAAGGCCCGGGTACGGCCGGTCGCCGCTTTGCTCCAGGCCCCGTCCTCCTCCGGATCCACGAACGTGGTGGTTATCCCTCTCCTGGGCAGCTCTACCCTGAGCAGAGCGGAGGTCGCCCCGTACAGGTGCCGGCTGGCCACGATGTGGTCTCCGGACTCCACAATCGACAGCAGGGACATGGAGATCGCGGCCATGCCGCTGGCGAGGACGTGGGCATCCTCCATCCCTTCGAGGGCGGCCACTTTCTCGGCTACGGCCCGTTGGTTCGGGTTGTTCCCGTACCTGCTGTACAGGAGCTCGTGCCCCTCGTCCGGCCGGCTGTAGTGGAAGGTCGCGCTCTGAACGACGGGAGGAACTACGGGCTCCCCCGCTTTCCGGGGCGGCGAACCGGCGTGGACCGCCCGCGTGGCCGGGCGGGTAGATGACGTATCGCGGCTGGCCATGGAAGGGTCACACCATCGCCGAGAGTGCGGTCAGGGCACCCCCGGGTCCCACGAAGATCAGGCGCCGGGAAGCGAGGGAATCCGCCGCCGGATTCCAGCCGGAGCCGAGAACCGAGTCGCCATCGCCCGGCATCAGGCGCCCCGTCCGCTCGATCCGCTCCCACACGTCTCTCTCCCGACCGGCCACCTCGCCGAGGAGTTGGAAGTGGCCTCCACCGACGTCGCATACCGCCGCCAAGCGCTGGCGGAGCAACACCTCTTCAACGGTGTGGGCATGCAGCTCTTCTACTGCACGGAAGAGGAAGAACGCGTCTCGTGGCCGATCGGAGCTCAGATATCGTGCGACGAGCTTCGCGACCACCTCGTCGGCACAGGAAAAGTCCAGGATCCGCACCTCTGTGAAGTCGATGAGGGAGATGGCCATCCGACCGTCCCCAAGGAGCTGCTGCTCGATGGCTCGGCGCACAGCGCGTCCCGTAGGGCGGGTAATCAGATTCGCATAGAGCGAGGCGACGGATCGCTGGACGAGCTCACTCACATCGATGTTGATGGGATCCACCCGGCGTTCAACCATCGGATAGCCGCTCCGGCAGGATGATGTTGATCTGGGCACCGGGGAAGTGGGTCAGTCCCTCTTCCACCGGCGGCATCTCGCTCCAATCCGGCGTGTCCGCGATCCGGGCTGTCCCGCTCCGGATGGAAAGAAGCCCTCCCCACCGCCCCACCTGCTTTCGAATCTGCTGTATTCCCTGCCCTCGACCGGAGTCGGGGAATCGGGTCAGTCCGTGGATGAACGCGGCCTCGAGTGCCGTGACATCTCCCCACCGGTCTCCGAACCTGCCCGAATGCTCGTCCGTAAGGGATCCCTTGAACCCGCGGCCCAGGTCCGAGACAGCGATGACGACTACCTGACGCCCGAGGCGCTTCGTCCAGTTGTAGGACTGGGCCGCGACCCAGCCGGGCGCTTCGGCATGCTCGATGATGTTCTGGCACACCTCGGAGAGCACCACCGAGAACTGGACGACGGCGGCCGCGGAATACCCCAGGTTCCGCGTCAGCACACGGCCCGCCCGCGTCTGGACCCGTTCAATGACGGCATGGACATCGGAATTGGTGTGGACGGGCGTGATCTCCAGGAGCACATCGGACGCCCGGTCCGATCGTCGCCCCTTCGTCGCCGGCATGTCATAGACCTGGGCGGCGGCGGTCAGGAAGCCCATTCGGGTCAGGTAGGAAGAGACGTCGGCGTTCTCCGGAAACGAGATGCGAACCGGCGCTCCAGTGCGATCTCCCACCACCCGGGCCGCAGCCAGCAGACCCACCATTCCATTGGGGTCCACCCAGCGGAGGTGACGGGCGTCGAAGAGGACCGGTCCGTCCAGGTCGTCGTCGAGCGCGTCGTAGAGAGTCTCGATGGTGCGGTAATCGAGGGACGGTGCGATCTCGACGACCCTCACCGCAGTCCTCGCTGGACGATTCCGACGCCGTCCCGAAATCCGGTTACGCCTCGAGACTGGAGATTGATCCCTGCCACCCGGTTGGCCCGCTCCATGGCTGGAAGGAGGTTCGTGCCCGCAAGCCGACTTCCAAAGAAGGTAGCACCCCAGACGTCTCCACATCCGGTCGGGTCTCCCCCTCCCGTCGGCCCGACAGGAACCCTGAGGATTTCGGCACGATCGTCCTCCCGGTAGCCGACGTGGGCCGCACCCTCGCCCGCCAGGGTGACGAGAATCTCGCCCACGCCCAGGTCGAGACTCTCGACGGCCCAGGCCCACGGGTCGGCTCTTCCCGTGGCAAGCTGGCGAAGCTCGTCCTCGTTCACCTGAACGGCGTCAAAGGCCCGGCACCACTCCAGCGCGTCCACCAGAGGCCGATGGAATCTCCGACCGGATCCGTCCACCCCCAGGAAAAGGGAGTGGAGATCGGCATAGGTGGGTCGGTCGAAGGCCTGCCGGATCTGCCGGGCCACATCCAGTGGGAACTCGAAGCCGGAGATGAAATTCACGTAGAGCCCGTCCAGCCCCGCTAGATAGGGCTCGAGCTCGGACCAGGTCCAGGGAGGCACGCCTCCGGAAAGTGCCTCGACCCGCCTCGACGGCCCGGAGTAGGTGAGCTCCACCCGGTTGTTGTCTTCGGCCACCGGGTGAACGGCCTCGGTGTCCACCACGCTCTCGAGGCTGTCGACGAGCTCCATGGCCCCCTCGGTCAGGTCTTTCCCGACCTTCACGATGGGCACGACGCCCCAGTTCGGGTCCAGGGTAGCCTCCAGAGCCACCAGGGCATAGGCCAACCCACCCCAGTCCTCCACCACCCCGGAGGCGTCCGGCCCGCAGATCCGGTCCCAGACCAGGGTACCGATCACCCCGAGCTTGCGGCTGCGGGGCTGGGTGCTCACCTCTCGTCGTCCAGCTGGAGCACGGCCATGAACGCCTCCTGGGGGATCTCGACGGAGCCCACCTGCTTCATCCGCTTCTTCCCCTCCTTCTGACGCTCCAGGAGTTTGCGCTTCCTGGAGATATCCCCGCCGTAGCACTTCGCGGTCACGTTCTTCCGGACGGCCTTGACCGTTTCACGGGCGATGACCTGGGTTCCGATGGCCGCCTGGAGGGCCACCTCGAACTGCTGACGGGGAATCAGCTCCCGGAGCTTCTTCACGAGGCTTCGACCGTGCCTGTAGGCGTTGTCGCGGTGAAGGATGACGGAAAAGGCGTCCACCGGGTCAGCGTTGACCAGCACGTCCAGTTTCACCAGGTCGTCGGCCCGGTACTCCAGGAACTCATAGTCCAGCGCGGCATAGCCACGGGTGCTGCCCTTGAGCCGGTCGTAGAAGTCGAGGACGATCTCGGCCAGAGGGAGCTCGAAGTCCATTTCGACCCGCTGCGGGTCCAGATACTGCATGGTCTTGAAGACGCCGCGTCGGTCGTGACAGAGCTTCTGTACGGCGCCGATGTACTCCGAGGGTACGAGGATGTGGGCCGTTACGATCGGCTCGGAAATGGATTCGATGGCGGCCCGGTCGGGAAGGCGCGTCGGGTTCTCGATGAATCGCTCTTCGCCACTCGTCATCAAGACCCGGTACTCGACGTTGGGAACCGTGGTGATCAGCTCCACTCCGTGTTCCCGATCGAGGCGCTCCTGGATGATCTCCATGTGGAGGAGCCCGAGGAAGCCGCAGCGGAAACCGAACCCCAGCGCACTCGACGTCTCGGGCTCGGAATGGAGGGAGGCGTCGTTCAGCTTCAGCCGGTCGAGGGCATCCCGTAGCTCCTCGTAGTCGTCGGAGTTGGTGGGGTAGAGGCCTGCGAACACCATGGGACGGACTTCCTGATACCCGGCCAGGAGCTGATCCGCGGGGTTGGCGGCGTCGAGGATCGTGTCGCCGACCCGCGTGTCCGCCACCGCCTTGATGGCGGCGACCACATACCCCACGTCGCCGGCGCGGAGCACCTTCCTCGGAACCCTGCCCAGGCACTGCACGCCCACCTCGGTGACCTCGTACTCGGCGTCCACGGCCCCGAAGGTGATCGTCATACCCGGGCGCACCTCACCGTCTACGACCCGTACCGACGGGACCGCTCCCAGATACTGGTCGTAGTACGAGTCGAAGATGAGCGCCCGGAGAGGAGCGTCCGGATCGCCCTTCGGCGGTGGAACGCGCTCGACGATCGCCTCGAGGAGCGCCGGGACCCCGCTTCCCTCCTTCGCGCTCACCTCGAGAACCGTATCCGGGTCCACGCCCATCAGGTCCGCCACCTCTTCCCGGCGGCGCTCAGGTTCGGCACCGGGCAGGTCGATCTTATTCACAACGGGGATGATTTCGAGATCCGCGTCCAGGGCCAGAAACAGATTCGAAAGCGTTTGCGCCTGAACGCCCTGGGTCGCGTCGACGACGAGAATCGCTCCTTCGCAGGCGGCCAAAGAGCGGGAGACCTCATACGTGAAGTCAACGTGCCCCGGGGTATCGATGAGGTTGAACTCGAACGCCTGTCCCGAATCGGCCGTGTACGCCATCCGGACGGCGTGAAGCTTGATCGTGATCCCGCGCTCCCGCTCCAGTTCGTTGGAATCGAGCACCTGCTCGCGCATCTGTCGCCGATCCAGCGTTCCCGTCGCCTCGAGAAGCCGATCGGCCAGGGTCGACTTCCCGTGATCGATGTGGGCGATGATGCAGAAGTTTCGGGTCAGCTGGGTCACGGAGCGCGGGGAGCCTGAGAAGGTGGAACGGCGCGCTCGGACGGGATGGATGCAGGTGGCCCCACCCGGTGGGCCCCGGGGCCGAGCGCCAAAAGGTAACCGGGGCGATTTCAACGGGTCAATCAGACGAATCGGCCCCCAGGAGGGCCCACGAGTTCGCAAGGGAGAACCCGACATGACCATGACAACACGAGGCCGGACGCTGATCTTGGCCTTCTCCATGATCCTCGTGGGGACACCTGTTTCCGGGCAGGACGTGCTCACGAGCCTTACGGTGCTGGCCGAGGAGAATGCGAGGCTCTACGTGTCGCCACTCTCCACCGGACTTGGAGCCGCCCTCAATTCCGGGTTCCACCAGAGCGCTGAGGCACACGGACGTTTCGGCTTCGACATCGGCATCCGCGTGATGGCCGCGTTGCCCCCCGACGAGGCCGGTTTCTTCCAGCCCGTCTTGCCGGGTTCGGTCACGTTCGAGGACGTGACCTATGTCGATCCCTATGAGTTGGTGGGGGAAGGGATGTCGCCCACGGCGGTGGGTAGCGGAAGCGGGGCCATCCTCCAGCCCAGGGTGGGCAGCCCCTTCTACAACGCCCTCCTCGCGGCCGGCGAGGATCCTGCCGACTTCGCCGTCCAGTTCCCCGAGGGCGCCGACATTCCGGCTGTTCCTTTCGTTGTTCTCCAGGGAAGCGTGGGGATCGGCTTCGGGACCGACATCACCCTCAGATACCTCCCCGGATTCAACGTCCACGACGACGTGGGGGAGATCGGGGCCTTCGGGTACGGCCTCAAGCATTCACTGACCCAGTGGCTGCCTGCCTCACCCATGGTGGATCTCGCGGTGATCGCGGGTTGGCAGGACCTGTCCCTGGGCGACTACCTGGACGCGTCGGCGAGCAGCTATGGGCTCATCGGCTCGGTGAGCCAGGGTCCCGTGACCGTCTATGCCACGGTCCGGCGGGAGCAGGCGACTGTGGACGTCTCTTATACCATCGACAACGTGGACGGTAGTCTGGGCATCCCCGCCGATGGAGTCCGGATCGGCTTCACGAACGAGCTCCCGGCGGAGACGCTTTTCGGCGCGGGACTGACCTTCGGGTTCATGGGCCTCCAGCTGTCCGGCGAGTATTCCTTCGCCGACTACAACACCGTCGCCGCCAGGATCGGGTTTTCCATGAATTGACAGCCGGAGCATGTGGCTTCGACCAGGGGGCTCTCCGGATTCGTCCGGAGGGCCCTTTCCCGTTTCCGCGGTCGGCATTCGCAGCTCGATCCGCCGAC
>JAHEKK010000118.1 GCA_024638395.1 Gemmatimonadota bacterium
AGCATAGCATCCCGAGGATGGATTGGAGTCGTCACCAAAGCTATCCCTTCGGCCCGCAAAGCCACACCAGAAGAGCGTGGCCCGCCGGTGCCCGACATGCCCGAAGGGTCTCGGTTGATCGGAGGGACCGCTCTCGAACATCTTGCGAGGGGTCGGTGTCTCCCAATTACATGCCTGGGTGGGCCGCCGGCTCGCCGCACCGTCCTCCATCAACCACCGCCACGATCCCAAACAGGTACCCCTTGGTCCACTCACGTTCCACATCTGTCAGCCGCCACGCGACTCTTCGTTTCCGAGGCGTGGGTCTGACCCTCGTGCTGTTCGCGTTGACCGGCTGTGGCGTGGCCGTCGAAGACCCGCCGGGGACCACGGCTGCGGCACCGGAACTGTCCATTCCCAGCACATGGGCCTTTTCCACGGATACGCTCCCCGTCGTTGCGGATCAGGGGATGGTGGTGTCCACGGACGAATACGCGTCCGAGGTGGGGGTGGCGGTGCTTCGGGACGGTGGCAACGCCGTGGATGCGGCCATCGCCACGGGATTCGCCCTCGCCGTGGTGAACCCGGAGGCCGGGAACCTGGGCGGCGGGGGCTTCATGATCGTACGGAACGCCGAGGGTGGTGTGTTCGCACTGGACCACCGGGAGAAGGCACCGCTCGCGGCCACGCGCGACATGTTCCTGGACGAGGAGGGGAACGTGACGGACGCGGCCACGGTCGGTCACCTGGCGGCCGGTGTTCCCGGCACGGTGGCGGGGCTCTGGGAGGCCTACCGTCGCTTTGGAAGTCTGACCTGGAATCGCTTGCTTCAGCCGGCCATAGACCTGGCCGCCGGCTTCGAGCTCCGGGAGCGCCAGATCGCGACCCTCGTCGCCTCACAGAACGGGATTCGCCAGAACGAAGAGGCGGCTCGGATCTTCCTCCCTCAGGGCCGTGTGCCTCAGGTGGGCGACACGTTGAGGCAGTTCGAACTGGCGGGCACCCTGACCCGCATCCAGGCATTGGGCGCTGCCGACTTCTACGAGGGAGAGACCGCCGATCTACTGGTGGCTGAAATGGAGCGGGGGGGTGGCATCATCACCGGTGAGGATTTGGCCGGCTATTCCGCGGTGTGGCGCGATCCAACGGAATTCGACTATCGGGGATACACGGTGTATTCCATGCCACCTCCGTCGTCCGGCGGCGTCACGATGGCGGAGATCACCAACATCGTCGAAGAGTGGACCCTCCGGGAGTATCCCTGGCATTCACCCGAGGCGATCCACCTGATGACGGAGGCGTTCCGCCGTGCATACGCCGACCGCAACGAGTACCTGGCCGATCCGGACTTCGTGGAAATGCCCCTGACCGACCTCGTGTCTCAAGAGTATGCCGCCCACCGTGCCGCCACGATCACCATGGATCAGGCGACCCCTTCCGAGGAGGTGCGCCCGGGCGTCGAGTCCTACACCGATGAAACGAACACGACGCATTACTCCGTCGTGGACAGCGACGGGAACGCCGTGTCCGTGACCACGAGCATCAACTCCTGGTACGGAGGCAAGGTGGTCGTCGAAGGGGCCGGGTTCTTCCTCAACAACACCATGGACGACTTCGCGGCGAAGCCGGGCACGCCGAACCAGTTCGGCCTGGTGCAGGGTGAGAACAACGCAGTCTCCCCCGAAAAGAGGATGCTGTCGGCCATGACGCCGACAGTCGTGACGGACCCCACGGGCGACCTGTTCCTCGTGGCCGGCACGCCTGGGGGATCCACCATCATCACCACGGTGTTCCAGACCATCTCCAACATCATCGACTACGGGATGAACGTCGTCGAGGCGGTCAACGCCCCGCGGGTGCACCATCAGCACCTCCCGGATCAGCTCTACTACGAGCACGGCGGCCTACCGGGCGAGACCGTCATGGCCCTCGAGGCCCTCGGTCATACCGTCGTGGAGCGGGACCCCGGGCCACCGGGATCATATTTCACCGGCGGCATGTCGGGCGACGTACAGCTCATCATGCGCATGCCCGACGGCAGGCTCGAGGGATGGTCCGATCCCAGGCGGGGTGGACGGGCGGTCGGGTATTGAACGCCTGGGGGGCGGCCGTGCCCTGTCAGGACCCGCCCAGCCGCCCCTTCCATACCGGCCGCCAGCCGTCTCCCGATGGCGTCTCGTGCACCCAGAGAAAGCCTCCGCCCTCCAGCGCCTCGATCCGGAATCGGTCCACATCGGCCGAGGTCCGAGCAGGCGCTCCCGCCGTGGGCTCTTCATAGAACACCAGCTCTTCCGGGTCCGTGGTCACGAACCGCCGGACCGGCGTTGCGGGCTGGAAGGTGAGCGTCAGGAGCTCGTACTGCTCCAGCGCCGTGCTCCAGGTAAGGTGGGAAAAGCCCCAGGCCGAAGCCGGATCCCCACTAGCTCCGGCAAACGTGATCACGGCACAGCCGTCCAGGATACGGTGCCCCGTAATGGTGACGGCTCCCTGGCCACCGGCCTCCACCTCGCCCACGTGACTCCCGGCGAGAAAATCGTAGGCGCGGTACTGCGGTGCGTCGCACCGTTCCCCATCGTGGACGGTGGGTAGGGCGGCACCCTCCGCGGCCCATTCGGGCCTGCCCCCAAGCCTGCTGAACTCCATGATCCAGTTGTGGCTCCACGTGGCCCCACCGTCACGGGAGTAGGCGTCATCCCAGCGAAGGCGGTCCGGGCCGATATCGGAAAACGAGTAACGGGCCAGGAGGCTGCCCCCGTCCGGGGTGGGAGACTCCACGAAGAACTCCCCCCGGGCGTGACGAAACCCTCCCGAAAGGGTGGAGGTCCCCGAGCGGTTCGGGCCCGGCCAGTTCAGCCAGAGGTCCCATTCGCCACGCCGGGGATCGTAGGACCGGACGCTGAACCCCTTGATCCCGTCCACCCGGTCCTCACTCCACAACTCCAGGATTGCCTTTCCCATGAGAATGGGATAGACGTGGGCGACGGCACGGTGCTGGTCCGCCCAGGAGCCATCCTCCTGGCGCACCCGCAGGTTCACGTCCCACGTCCCCACCCAGAAATCGAACTGCCGGGCCTCGGCGGCGAGGCCTCGGGAGACCGGGGAATCGACCTCGGTCGCCTGTCCCAGAGCCCCCTCCGCCGGGAGCGAGCCCTGCACCACCAGAAGCAACAGCCACGGCGTGCACCATGTGCGTCCCGACTCCAGCGTCTTCCCCATCGGCGCCCCGCACCTCCTCCCGCACTCGAGGATTCTCCACCGAACGCCTACGTGGTCGCTCCCTCGGTCTTTCGTCAATCAGCTGACAGATATTATACTGTGATGCATTATACTGTATGACATGAATTCCCCCTGCGACGGGAAACCCACCCGTGACCGAATATCCGGACCCTGCCGACCTCCTGCCTCTTAGCCCTCCCGTCTACCATGTACTTCTCGCCTTGGGCGGCGAGACCATGCACGGGTATGCAATCATGCAGGCCTTTCGAGATATGACCCGGGGAAGCGACCTGCTCCTTCCCGGGACGCTGTACGCCACTCTGGCTCGCATGGTCGAGACGGGCCTCCTGGAAGAGGCTCCCCCTCCCGGCACCGGCGGGGACCGTCGTAGGCGCTACTACCGGGTGACACGTCGGGGGACGAGGGTCGCCGCTTTGGAGTCGGCCAGGATGGGGCGGCTCCTGGACCTGGCACGCCGTCGAGGCTTCGCCCCGGGAAAAGCGGACTCTTGAGCGTCCTGCGCACCCTGGCCGAACAACTGTTCAGGGCTTCCTTCCTGGCCTTCCCCCGGCGCCTCCGCGTCGCCTTCGCAGAGGAGGCGCGGGAGGCCTTCAGGGCGGACCTTCAGGAGCGGGAGGGAGCACGCGGCAGGCACGGCCCCCTTTGGTTCACCGTGCGGGCAACGGCAAACGCCCTGCGCGAGGGCATCCGGGAACGCATCCGGCGCGGACCGCTACCCGGTCACGGCGCCACAACCCAGAAGACGACGCGGAGGAAGACGATGTGGGGTGGTTTGGGATTGGACGTTCGACACGCTGTTCGGTCGCTGCTGAGGTCGCCCGGGCTGACCGTAGCCGCCGTGGTGGTCCTGGCATTGGGCCTGGGCGCAAATGCCACGGTTTTCTCGGCCCTCAAATCCACCGTCTTGGCGCCCCTCCCCTACGCCGACGCCGAGGCGCTCGTAATGGCAGACATCGTGGCCTTCCGGACCAGCCGGGGAGAGCGACGGGTGATGCCCTGGTCCTATCCCAAATTCCAGACGTTCGCAGAAGCCGAGGGGCGCCTCCTGGACCCGGTCGCCGGATACGGCGGACGAACCGGAACCATCAGCGCACCGGGAGACCCCGAACGGATACACGTGGAGGTCGTGACTCCGGACTATTTCCGCGTGTTGGGCGTGGACATGGTTCTGGGGCGGGGATTTGGACCGGCTGAGGGCGATCCGGCCAATCCGCCCATGGTGGTCGTGGTCTCTCACGGGGTCTGGGAGTCGCGATTCGGCGCGGACCGAGGAGCCCTGGGAAGTGACGTGATCCTCAACGGCCGGCCCGTCACCATCGTGGGGGTCGCGCCAACGGGCTTCGACGGACTGTCGGGTGGGGCGGCCGCGTGGGTTCCCGTCCTGGCGTCCGAAGCCCTCTTCAACCGCTTCATGATCCGTGGCGCCCGGGCCCATTGGATGCGTGCCGTCGGACGATTGACGGAGGGCACGTCCTTCGAGGAGGCCCTGGCGCAGATCGAATCAATGGGCGCCTCCGTGGAGGCGGCTTACCCGTCTTCGGATCCCGGCTGGGAGTACTCTACGTCGGCCCGGCGCCTTTCCGACGTCCGCGTGAACGGACGAGCCAGCTCCGTCGTCTGGCTCCTCACGGCAGCCGCGCTCCTGGTGCTCCTCGTCGCCTGCGCAAACCTCTCCGGGCTCCTTCTGGCCCGCAGCCGTCAGAAGGGCCGGGACGGCGCAGTGCGCCTGGCGGTGGGCGCAAGCCGGTGGCGAGTGGTTCGTGGCACACTGGTCGAGAGCCTGTTGCTCGCTCTTGCAGGCGGAGCCCTGGGCGTCGTCCTCGCCATATGGGGAGCCCGGGGCCTGGCCTTGCTCTGGCCCCGCCGATTCCTCAGCAGCACCGACCGGGAACTCAGATTCATGAGCCCCGACGCCATTGCCGTGGACGGTTCGGTGCTGGCCTTCTCGGTGGTCATCTCCGTGGCCGCCGCCGTCGCCGTGGGTCTGTGGCCTGCCCTTCGGGCGTCTTCCGTGAACCTGGCGACGACGCTCAAGGACGGAGGCGCCGCCAGCCGCGGTCGTCGCGGGGCCCTGGACCCTCGGGCCATGCTTGTCGCTGCCCAGGTCGGGCTGGCATTGGTCCTGGTGGTGGGGACAGGCCTCGTAGGCTCCAGCATCGTCCGGCTCCTGGGGGAGGAGAGAGGCTTCAACGCCGAGAACGTCCTGGTATTCAGCTACGCCCTTCCGGGGTCATCCGCCGTCTCCGAGGATCCGAACACCTTTCACGACGAGTTTCGGGAGCGCCTTTTGCGCATCCCCTCCGTGGAGCACGTGACGAGCGGGTGTCCTCCCCTCAGAGGCCACTGTTGGGGCATCACACGGGTGGACGCCCTCGAGGGCGGAGAACCCATCCCCCAAGGCGAAGGCCCCGAGATCGGCATCACCATGGCCGGGGACACGTACTTCGAGACCCTGGGGGTGAGGCTCCTCTCGGGCCGGGCCTTGGGCCCAGAAGACGGCCTGGACGGGCAACCCACGGGGGTCATCAACGAGCGGGCGGCCCAGATTCTCTTTCCCGGCGGAGATCCGGTTGGCCGCAAGATCCAGGTTGGGGTGACCGGGGACGGGAAGGAGCCCCTCGTGGAGATCGTCGGCGTCGTCGAGAACGTCATGTATGACGCCCCCGACCAGGAACAGTTCGCCGAGCTCTACTACTCTCATCGGGAATTCCCGGACCGGGCGATCTGGATGCTGATCCGAACCTCGGGGAACCCCATGGACGTTGTCCCCATGGTCCGGAATGAGCTGACCCAGATGGCGACCGACGTGGCACTCGCGGAATTGACCACGGTCGAGGAAGTCGTCCGGGGGTCGGTCGGCGATCGCCGCCTGTTGTTCACGTTGATGGTCGTCTTCGCGGCCCTCACGCTGGCGCTCTCGGCCACCGGCACCTGGGGTGTCGTGTCCAACTCCGTGGTGGACCGGCGCCGGGAGTTGGGACTGCGGCTGGCGTTGGGCGCCGGCCGACAAGGAGTCATCGGCCTCGTGCTCAGGGCTTCCGTGAGAGCGGCGGCAGTGGGCATCGTCGGGGGTACGGTCGCCGCCTGGACAGGGTCGCGACTCCTCGAGGCCTTTCTGTACGAGACGTCTCAGAGCGATCCCCTCGCCTACGGGTTGGGCGCTGCGCTCCTGATGGCGGTGGTCGTCGCCGCCGCATGGCTGCCCGCCAGACGCGCCACGCGGGTCGATCCCGTCGAAGCGCTCCGGGCCCAATAGGCCGCTCACCAGGCGAAGGAGACTCGTGACGCGGAGCTCCGGGCCCACGACCTGGGTGTTGGTCCAGGTCGCCGGTCCAGCCGTTCCCGGGCGGGCCCGCGTCCTTGCACCACACACCGCCCTGTTGCCATCGTCCCGTTGCCCCTGCACCGAGGGTACCCACCCCATCGAGAGACTGTGACCCCATCTCCGTCGAAGACCCCTGCCGTCCCTCCCGGCGACCCGAGGCCCGTCATCCTGTTCGATGGGGTCTGCAACCTCTGCAATGCGGTCGTCCAGTGGGTCGTCAGGCGGGATCGAGCCGGCGTGTTTGCCCTGGCCTCCTTACAGAGTCGTGCCGCCCGGAAGCTCCTCCGGGAGGCCGGCGTACCCGCACCCGAGTCTCTCCCCGATTCCATCGCCTTCATCGACTCGAACGGGATCCACCTGCGCTCGGACGCCGCCATGGGCATCGGCCGCCGGCTCGGCTTCCCGTACAGCCTGATGGGTCTCGCCAGGCCGCTTCCACGCTGGGTCCGAGACGGGGTGTACGACTGGGTCGCCCGAAACCGGTACCGGTGGTTCGGTCGCCGTGACACCTGCATGATCCCGACGCCGGACGTGGCAGACCGGTTTCTCGACCGCGGGGAATTGGAACCCGGCGGTGATGTCAGGGATGTCGGCCTGGCGGCCCCGGAAGTCCGGGAGTCGGACGACCCGACGGCCCTGGGATCTTCATTCAACCGGTAGAGAAGGCCGAAACGGGGCCGGGCGACCAACCGCCCGTTCGGGGCCCGGCGTCAGTCCATCGGCGGCGACTGCCAGAGGACCTGCACGATCTTCCACTCCCCATCGTAGCGGGCCATGGACAGGTAGTCGGTGCCCCACCAGGCATATACTTTCGCAACCGCGGTCTGGTCGAGGACGTCGAGGATCTCGACCCGCTTCGGAGCCTCAGGCCCGGGATGCTGCCCCGACTCCTTCACCCGCGTGGCGAATTGCAGCATCTCGTCGAAGGACATCGGAGCCCGCTCGTATTCCTCGTCGCCGCTCTCCCGGTAGAAGCCGAACTTCAGCACTTCCGGATGGACGCCCCGTCGGATCTTGTCGGTGGATCCTTCGTAGAATCCTTCGAGATAGTCCAACGCCGCCCGCTCCACGCCGGCCCGGTCCATGTGCTGGGCCTCGGCCGGCACCGACGACAGGGCCGTCACCAGTCCGAGCACCGCAACCGACCACACTCCCAACCCCTGCTTCCCACCCATCATTCCGCAATCTCCCATGACCCGGTGATCGAACTGACGCGGAGCGCTCCCGCGTGCACAGTAACACCCTACAGTACAGCGAAGGTCAAATGACGCACATGCCCCAGCTACCGAACCCGGCTGCCGGTTTCCGGCTCGAGGACGGAGACGCCAGGTCAGGGCCCCAAGACGTGTCCATGACCCGGCGGGGATTCGTCGGAGCCGTCGCGGCCACGCTCCTCGCTCGACCCTGGCAGGACCAGACGATGAACAGCAGACTCATCCCGTCCACCGGAGAGCCGGTGCCCGTCGTCGGCCTTGGCACTTGGCAGACGTTCGACGTCGGCCCTGGCGGTACCGCCCCGATCAGAGAAGTCCTTCGCCGCTTCGCTGCGGGCGGCGGCCGACTCGTGGACTCCTCCCCGATGTACGGGCGCTCCGAGGCCGTGCTGGGCGCCCTGGCAGAGAAGCTCGACCTCCTGAACGACCTGTTCTTCGCCACCAAGGTCTGGACCCGCGGAACCCAGGAGGGCATCGACCAGATGACGGCCTCCATGGACGCCATGCGCGTCCAGGGCGTGGACTTGATGCAGGTCCATAATCTGGTGGACGTGGACCGGCATCTCGCGACCCTGACGGACTGGAAGGCTGAAGGCCGAATCCGTTACCTGGGCGTCACGCACTATCAGGTCGGCGCTTTCGACCGGCTGGAGCGGTTGCTCCGAAACCACCCCC
>JAHEKK010000119.1 GCA_024638395.1 Gemmatimonadota bacterium
CGAGGTTCGGCCGGTCGAGGTGGCGATGGAGCCCCGGGCTCCGGCCCCGCCACCCCGGGCGACCAGCCCTCGCCCCCAGCCCCAGCCGGAGCCGGAGCCGGAGCCTGAGCCTGAGGAGCCTGAAGTCCTGGTGGAAGCCGGGACCCGGCTGGCCCTGACCAGCGACATCGAGATCTCCACGGAAGACGTTCTGCCCGGCGATCCCGTCATCGCGACGGTCTCCGACGACGTGATCGGCGCCGACGGCTCGGTAGTGATCCCTGCCGGCTCGAAGCTCCTGGGCCGGGTGACCCGATCTGAGGAATCCACGGGCTCCGACGTGGATCCGGTCCTGGAAATCGCCTTCGAGACATTGTCCACCGAGTGGTACGAGCGCCCGGTCCGGGCCGCGGTCGTCGAGATGGAGATGGAGGCCAGCCGCAAGGACAGCGATGCGCGTACAGCCGCCAAGATCGGTGGTGCCGCTGCAGCGGGCGCGCTCCTTGGCAGGGTGCTCGGGAAGGACGGCAAGGATGCGGCCAAGGGTGGAGTGGCCGGTGCCGTGGCGGGAACGGTCATCGCCATGGAGACCCGTGCGGGTCACGCGAAGATCAAGGCAGGTGCCTTGATCGTCATCGAGCTGACGGAGGCGGTTACCGTTCAATAGGCGGCGGGATGGACGGACTGTGGTGAACCGCGGCGTGCAGCCACCTGTCTGGGAGGCCCGGGGGCGTTTCGCTCCCGGGCCTTTCCTTTTCCTGGCCTCGGAGGCCTACTCCGCCCGCAGTGCTGCCACCGGATCCGCCCGGGAGGCCAGCCGCGCGGGAAGGTAGGAGGCGAGCAGGGCTGCCCCCGCCACGACGGCGATGGTGAGGGCCAGACTCCCCGGGTCGGTGGGGCTCACGCCGTAGAGAAAGCCCCGAAGCACAGACGAGAGCGACAGCGTGATCAGCACCCCCACGGCGATGCCCGGGAGCACCATGCGGGTTGCGGCCGCGAGGACGCCCGTGACCACGGAGCCGGGGGCGGCCCCCAGGGCGATTCGGATGCCGAACTCCCGGGTCTGTTGGCGCACGGAGTAGATCATCACCCCGTAGACTCCGATCAGGGCCAGAATCAGAGCCAGCGTAGTGAATGCCGTAAGCATCCCCCCCGTGAACCGCTGTCGAGCCAGGGAGCGGTCTCGGGCTTCGTCCAACGTAGTGAGCCCGTACAACGCCAGCTCGGGGTCCCGAGCCGAGAGCCGCTCCCGGATTGAGCGAGCCAGCTCACCGGGTGGAAGCGTTGTGTGGGCTACGACCGTGAGGGTCCGTAGCGGGGCGCCGCCGGACCACCCGCGGAACTGTTGGTGGGCGAGATACATCTGCGGACGGGAAGGGGCATCCAGGCTCGCATGGCGGACGTCGTCCACGACTCCGACGACTTCGGCCCAGCGGGGCTCGGTATCCTCGCCCCCGAGTCGGATCCGCCGGCCCAGTGGGTCCTGATCCGGCCAGTGGAGCGCCGCCATCGTGCGATTGATCACCACGACGCCGGGCGCGTCGGTTCGGTCCCGCTCGGTGATGGCGCGGCCCGAAACGAGTCGTAGGCGAAGCGCCTCGAAATATCCCGGTGTGACCACCTGCCAGTCGGCGTCCGGCTTGTCCCGGCCATCGGGAATTCGCTCCTCTTCCAGCTCGAAGCTCATGTCGCCGAGGCCCGTGGCGAGGGGCAGGTTGGTGACGGCCCCGGCGTGTTCGACGCCCGGGAGAGAGGCCAGCTCGTCCACGAAAGAGGCGAAGAAGTCCGTGACGTCGGCGTCGGCCGGGTATCTCGAGGAAGGCAGACCGAACCTGGCGGACACCACGTTGTCGGTGCTGAAACCCGGGTCCACGTCGGCCAGTGCACGGAGACTCCGCGCCACGAGGACCGACGACGCGGCCAGGACGACGGCGACGGCGACCTGACTGATGACCAGCCCCTGGCGTACGCGAGCCCGGCTTCCATCGCCGGTGTTCCGGTGTCCGGATCCGATTCGCGTCGGCAGAGGCCCCCGGGCGGCATACCAGGCGGGAATGACGCCGAAGAGGATCCCCGAGCAGAGTGCCGTGCCCAGGCCGAAGGCCAGAACGGGCCCGCTGACCCCGATGTCCTCGACCCGCGGGAGGTTGCCTGGCACGGTGCCCACCAACAGGCCGGTTGCCCCCGTGGCCACGAGTATCCCCAGGATGCCTCCACCCAGGGCCAACACGAGGCTCTCCACCAGCACCTGGCTCACGACGCGCCAGCGACCGGCGCCCAGAGCCCGCCGGAGGGCGATCTCTCCCGAGCGGGACGCGAGCCGCGCCAGCTGCAGGTTCGCCACGTTGGCCCACACGATGGTAAAGGCGAGGGCGACGGCCCCCATGAGGAGCAGGAGGGTAGGCCTCGCCTGCCCCACCAGATGGTCAAGGAGCGGCGACGCGGCGGTGCGGAAGCGCATCTCGGGCGGGTACTCGTCGGGATACACTTCAACCATCCGCAGACCGGCGTCCCGGACGCGCCCGATGCCGTCGAGGAGGGACATGCCGGGTGCCAGCCGGGCGACGCCGAGCAGGAAATGATTGCCCCGCTGACCGAGATCCACGGTCGCCGGGTCGATGCCGAGCGTCGAGACCACCTGTACGGGCTCGGGCGAAACCAGGTCCTCCGGCATGCGGAATTCCGGTGGAAGCACGCCCAGGACCAACGCAGCCACCCCGCTGACCTGCACCGTGCGCCCCACGACGGCCGGGTCGGCACCGAATCGCGCCCGCCAGAATCCATCGGTCAGGACGACTACATCAGCTGCCCTCGCGTCCTCTTCCCGGGTGAAGACCCTGCCCAACGCGGGCTCGATGGCGAGGGCTTGCCAGACACCGGATGACACGAAGGCCGTTCGCGCACGCTCGGCCCGGCCCTCCCCGGTGAACGTCAGGCTTCCGAACGCGTAGGCGCCCATGCCCCGCAGATCGGCAAGAGAGGATTCCAGGTCCGTGAACTCCGCCGGAGAGAGGGCTCCCTGGGGGGTGCCCTCCCATACCGCCCCGACCCTGATCAGGTCGTCGGGATCAGGGTAGGGAAGGGGACGGAGGAGAACACCGTGGACCAGCGAAAAGAACGCGGTCGTCGCGCCGATCCCCAATCCCAGCGTCGCGAGGACCACGGAGGTGTATCCGGGGCGGGCCCCCAGACTTCGAAATGCCAGGCGCGTATCTCTCGCGAGTTGTTGGATGCCATGGCCCCACCGACCCTCGCGGACCTGCTCGCGGTATCTCTCCACGCCCCCGAAGTCGCGCATGGCGACGCGTCTGGCCTCCTCTGGAGTGAGTCCCCGGGCAATCCCTTCGCGGGTCTCCATCTCGATGTGGAAGGCCATCTCGTCTCTGGCCTGAGCGTCCTGTGCGCCCGGCCTCAGGAGCCCTCTGATCCGTCCCACCCACCTCCGCCACGTCCTCATCGTTTCCTCACACCGTTCCCATGACCATGTTCACCGCCGCCGAGAGTTCCTTCCAGTTGGCGCTCTCCGAGATGAGCTGCTTCGAGCCTTCGAGGGTCAGCCGGTAGATCTTGACCGTCCTTCCCTCGGCTGATTCGCCCACGGTGGACTCGATCCAACCCCGGTCGGCCAGACGGTAGAGCGCGGGGTAGAGGGAGCCCTGGTTGATCTGAAGCACCTCACCGGACCGCTGCTGTATTCGCTTCGCGATTCCCCAACCGTGGAGCTCCTCCCGCTCCAGAGTCCGGAGGATGAGCATGTCCAGCGTGCCCTTGATGACGTCTGATCTTCGCTGTCGCGACATAGGGGCCTGGCTTCCTCTGCGTTCATCTTGGGATTCTACATTATGGTATTCGATACTATGATATTCGACAAAACAGAAACTGGAAAGGCCCCCGCGGGTCCGGAGCCCTGCCCCCGAGGCGCGTGCTGCGGCGTGTGGGGTGGACCCCGGTCTCTTCCTGGGGGGATGCCCTCAGCCGGGGAAGGTGTCCCTCAGCACGGCCTGGATGGCGTCGGCGTCCGGCGGAGGGTCAGTGAGCCACTGCATCGAGGCGAGGGAGAACTCGAAGGGCGCGAATGCGTCTTCGCCGGTGGAGACGGGTGCGAAGACGTCCACCCGGTCATGCCCGGGAGAGTAGCCCAGGGCTACCGGTGATCCCGTCACCAGCGTCGTCTGGAAGGTACGGGCCGGAGTCCGGGTGTGGGACGCGATGGCCGACCGCAGCCCCTCGGGTTGGATCTCGCCCAACGCAATCTCCTGGGCGGCAAGGGGGCCTTGAGGAGGCCTCCGGGGCTTGCGGTTGTACAGATAGAGGCCAACGAGGACGAGGGCGGCGACGCCGGCCAGGAGATCCATGGGGCTCTTCCCAATGAAAGGTCGTTCGAGGCCCGCTGGGGCCTTTGATGATCATAGCAGCCCGACGGAGAAAAGCATGGAAAGGTGTCAGGAGGGGCCCGGCGCCCCCCACCGACTAACGGCCGGAGGGTTCCGCCCTCGCAAATCGTGACGATCCCAGGATGAGAGCCTCCACCGAACCGTCGCTTCCGGTCTCGAAGCGCGCGACGGCCGTGCCGCGCCAGGTCGCGTCCCAATCGACCTGGAAGGTCTCGTAGTGCCAATGCTCCAGCGGCCCCTGAAGCCCGGGGCCATAGACCAGGCGCAACCCATCACTGGTTCTCGAGACCGTCACATCTCCGAAGAGGGGGTCCGAGTAGCTGCCGGCGTACGCGGTCAGGTCGTGGGACGGCTCCGTCCCCTTCACACGTGAGGCTTCCCTCTCCTTACGTGTCGCTACGCCCTGTTCGGCCAGACCATCGTAGAGGGCTTTGAGATCGGCGCTCCAGTCTCTGAGCTCGCCCTCGCCGAAGAGATCGAAGACGCGATACATGAGGGCATGCCGCACCTCTACGTGGTCCAGGTTCCCGAGCACGTAGACCCCCAGCTCCTCGGACCGGATGAGTCCGGCGATCGCAACCATGCCGTCGATGCTGCCGGTGTGGAAGTCGATCTTTCGACCTTTGTAATCATGCTGGAACCAGGCGAGGCCATACGTCGTCCATTCAGGTTCCGTGAGTCGGGCGGTGGGGTAGAACTGCGAACGGGGTACGAGGGTCTGGGGCCGAAAAAGCTCCTCCACCGTCTCTTCTTCCAGCAGTCGGACCCCGGCTGTCGTCACGCCTTCGTTCAGGAGGAACCCGAGCCACTTCGACATGTCCTCCACGCTCGACCAGACGGACCCGGCCGCGTCCACCGGATCCACCGACGCGTTTTCGATTGCGATGACCTCGCCGTCCACACGGTAGTGTGGCGTGGCCACGTTCGTCATGCCACCGGCTTGCGACAGGGTTGCAACCGTACGGTCCATGCCCAGAGGCTCGAAGATCCGCTCGGCGACGAACGTCCTCCAGGACGTTCCACTCACTGCCTCGACGACCGCGCCGGCCGCCGCGTACATGATGTTCTGGTAGATGAACGACGACCGCAGCGAATACGCCGGGTCCGCATGACGAAAACGATCGAGCACCTCGGCGGCGGTGACGTCCTGCTCATACCACAAGAAGTCGGTGTTCCCCATTCCGGCCCGGTGCGTGAGGAGGTCCCGGACCGTCACCTGCCGTGTCATGTAGGGGTCCTTCAGGCGGAACCGGGGTAGGTGGTCTACCACGGGGTCGTCCCAGTCCAGGAGACCGTCGTCGACCAGCATCGCCAGGCTCACCGCCGTCATGGCTTTGGTGGTGGACCCGATGGAGAAGAGGGTATGGCCGTCGACTCTGTCCTCCGTCCCCAGCTTCCGGACGCCGTAGCCTTGCGAGAAGACCAGCTCGCCGTCCTTGACCACCGCGACGGCCAGGCCCGTGGCCCCCCAGTCGTCTACCGCCTCGACGACGTACTGGCCGAAGCCATCCAGAGGCGACTTCTGGGCTCCCACCGGCTCAAACGCCCCGGCAAGAAACACGGCCGCAGCGGTGAGAGGGACGAACCTCAGGCGCGTGAGTGGAGCGGGGGACGGAAAAGGCACGGCACTCCCCCTTTCGGAGTGGGTAGGCGAGGAGGGCGCACGACCCATGCCCGAGGCATGGTCGGTCGACGGGGACCGGGACTCATGCTGGCCCGAGCCCGCGCCCCGTGCAAGGCTGGGCCTGGCCCCCTACTACCGCCAGCCGCCCCTGGTCACCCCACGGATCATGGCAACCCGGGGGGCCCTTCATTGCCACCCCCGAAAACCATGTCGAGTCTGGCGGGCCTCGTCGCGGGTATCGGGAGCTACCCGTCGCCGCCGCTCCGCATCCGCTCCAACAAAGCCCGGAGCTGCTCGGAGTCCGGGTCCAGCTCCACGGCCCGTTCCATCGCCTCCACTGCGCCTTCCTGATTGCCCATCTCCATCAGGATTTGGGCCTCGAGGACGTGGGGGAAGGGTGAAGTGCCGTTGTATTCCGTGTTGACCCGGACGACGGTCAGAGCCTCCTCGAGATCTCCGCGCCGGGCTAATGACTCGGTGACCTGATTCAGGGGGTTCTGGCCGAAGTCGTAGGCCGCTCGACCGTAGTACTCCCCCCGCAGTTGGCGGTACTCGGCCACCGCGGCATCCGCTCCCTCCGAGTCCAGGGTCTGGAGCAGCAGGTCGCTGATCTGGATCGGGATCCTGACGCCCCCATGGCAGGTCGCGCATTCCACCTGCACACCGGCAGCCCTGCCGGCCCCCGGCAGGTGCTCCTCGTTGATGTCGGCCACCATCTGCATCATGCGACGGGCCACGCCCTTGACCTCGCGCTCGTCTGAGGCCCAATCGTATCCGGTGAGATCGTTCGGGTCCTCGCCCAGGTGGCAGAAGTTGCAGCGGACGCCGAGTCCTCCCGCGAAGGCCCGCATGACCCCCACGAGCTCTCCGCGTGAGATGTCGGGCTCCAGCACCTGGAGGTTGGAGTACTCCTCGGGGATTTGCGCTTCCAGAAAGGCCGGAATGCCGAGCCCAACCAGGGTCAGGAGAAGAACCGGGATCAGGCGAATGGGATTGGCGGACCGTGGGAGCATGTGCGGTTCCCTTCTTTGCAGGGGCAATGGCGAGGCGCGACCTGTGAACGACGAAAGCTGGGGTTGGTTCACGGCGGCCGGATAGTGGGGCAGGGTGAGGAACCTGCAACCGGAATGTCAGAAACCCGTGAAGTCCCGGTGGAGCCCTGGCCTTCGGGGTGCGGTCCGCGCCTGTTTGATGCGACTCTTCCGGGGTATGCACCCGTCGGGGGAACGGGCTGTTGTGCCTTCCCTGCGGCCACGGGCCATGGTGCGGCCGACGGGATCCTCCTGCGGGTGCAGGCCATCCAAAGGTCGGAGGTCGTCCCATCAGCATGAATCCGGAGCCACCAATCCCCGGTCGCCGTACGCTGGCCTGGGCCTCGATCCTGGTGCCCCTGGCCCTGGGGTTCGTCTTGTCCTTGCTCCTTGCCCAACAGGCCCTCGACGCAAATGACCGGCACCGGTCGGCCGCCAGGGGGATGGCCCGGGACCAGGCCCAGTTTGCGGCCTATCTCCTCGCGTCTACCGTCGACCGGCACATGCAGCAGGCCCTCCTTTTCGGCTTCTACCCGGTGGACCTGGCTCTCGGCGGTGGAGGCGAATCACTGCCGTCGCCCGGGGTCTTGAGGACGGATCCCGAGTTGTCTCGGTGTGAGGCGGACGTGCCCGCTCCCCAGCGTCACTTCTTCCGGTATCTCCCCGGGTCGGGTGCCGTCGAGGTCCTTGGGCCCCACCGGGGCGACTGGGAGGAGTGGGTTCGAGGCACCTTGGAAGGAGAAGATCTGGCCAGGGCCGCATTCCGGCATTTTCAGTCGGAGGTGGCCGGGCGCGATGCGTTGGTCGTGATCAGGGCCTTCCGGGACGGAGAGGTCGTGTACGGGTTCGAGACTTGTTGGCGTGTGGCCGACGGCAACGTTTTCGAGGTGGCGAAGACGGAGACCCAAGCCTTTTCGCCCGCGGCGGTGGGAGCGACACCCAACGATTCCCTTTTCTCCATGGCGGTCCGGTACCCCGCCGGCCGTCTGGCACACGGCGATGACTGGACTCGTCCAGAAAATGGGCTCTACGGCGGCGGCGACTTCTACGGCACGGTCTCCCTGGAGCCCAGGGACGCCTACGGAGGGGCGGAGCTGAGAGTGACGCTGCTTCCCAGGGTTGCCGAGCGCTTGGTGGAGGGCGGGATGCCGCCGTCACGCATTCCCCTCGCTCTCGGGCTCGTGCTGGTCAATGGGCTCCTGATGTGGATCGCCGTGTCGCAGCTGCGTCGGGGACACGAGCTCGTGAGCCTCCGGGAGCGTTTCATCCGGAATGTGTCTCATGAGCTCCGAACACCCCTTCAGCAGATTCTCCTCTTCACCGAGCTTCTTCGATCCGGGGGCACGCGGGGTGCCGTAGAGGAGCGGAAGGCGCTGGACATCGTCCATGGC
>JAHEKK010000120.1 GCA_024638395.1 Gemmatimonadota bacterium
TCCAGCGACAGCCAGAGGGGGCCCGCCCCGTGCCCATCGCCGTTTCTCGCCACCTGCTCGAGCTGAGCGGCCACTTCGCCCACACGTACCGCCCCCAGGTTGCCGGCAGACCCTTTCATCCGGTGTGCAGCCGCCGCCACCGCCGCCAGGTCTCCTTGTTCCAGGGCTTGGGGTACACCCCGCTGGAGTTCCTCCCAACCTTCCCGGAAGAGGCTGAAGATCTGCTCGAAGATGGAGGTATCCCCTCCCATCCGATTCAGGGCTCCCTCCCAATCGAAAACGACGACCTCGTCGTGGCCCGCAACCGCGGGGGCGTCGACGACACGGTCGTTCTCGGCTCGCTTTTCCTGGAGCGCGGCCCTTCCGGCGATCCACCTCTCCAACATCCACTCCAGGTCTTCGAGAAGGATGGGCTTCGCCATGAAGTCGTCCATCCCGCAGCGGAGAGCCCGGTCGCGATCCTCGGTGGAGGCCCGGGCGGTCAGGGCCACGATGGGAACCCGCCCACGGCGAGCCTGCTCCCAGGCACGAATGGCCTGTGCCGCCTGGAACCCGTCCATTCCCGGGACTTCGCAGTCCATCAGCACGAGGTCGAAGGACTCGGACATCACCAGGCGGAGTGCCTCCTCGCCGTTGTCGGCACGGAGAACTTCACATCCGAGACGCGCCAACATCGACTCGGCCACCCGCTGGTTCACCGGATCGTCCTCGACCAGGAGCACCCGATCTCCCCCTGCCCGCGGCTTCGACGGAGAGGGTGGTGCATCTTCCTCCCCGTCGCCGGCGAGTCGATTCCAGGCCTCGGCGAGGCTCCGGTGGGTCAAGGGCAGCGTGGCCACCTCATCGAACCCCGGGGGTAAAAGTGCCGTGGAGGCTCCCGCCCGTTGACCCGGGCGCTTGAACGCGATGCGCGGACCCGGCCAATGGAGGGGGTCAGGCTCCGGTAGGGGTTCAGAGGGTCCTTCGACCGCGATCAGGACGTTCCGTGCCGCGTCCGGGGCCTGTCCCGTCGCCCGGTCCTTGCCTTCCGCCTCGGAGAGGGTGGCATAGGCCATGGGCCTCCCCCCCAGATCGGAGACTACCTCCGCCGCCACACCGGCCACCAGGGGATTCGGGCAGACGAGGACGACGGCGCGGCCCTGCAGCGTGCGAGAGCTCGGGAGGCCGTCGTTGCTCGACGTGCGAGGCAGAGGCAGGGAAAGAGCCACCCTCAATCCGCCGCTTGGGGCGTCGTGGACGTCCAGACGCCCGCCCATCAAGGCGACCACTTCACGGCAGAGCGACGGTCTCAGGGCCGTCTCCGGCACGTCTCGCGATTCTTCGGGAAGCCCGTCCTCGAAGAGAGGGGCGATGCCACGCAGGGCACGTGGTCCGCCGGTGTCCGAGACGGTGATCCGGACGTCCCCTTCCGGACCCTCGTCGACCTCGACGAGGACCGTGCCGTTCGGCGTGGCGGCGACGGCGGTGGTCACCAGGTACCGGACCACCATGGCCACGCGCCGGGCGTCGCCGAGGGCGGAATCCGCCTCGGCCGCCCCGAAGCGGAATGCCAGCTCGGTGCCGTTGCCCATGGCGGCTGGCATGGTGGCCTTCACCACATCGCCGACCACATCCCGCAGGGAGAAGGCCTTCGCGTCCAGCGTCAGGCTCCCCGTCGCCGCTCGACTCGCGTCCAGGATCTCGTCGACCATCGCGATCAGCCGTTGCCCGGACTGACGGATGGTCTCGGCCTGGGCCCTCTGCTCCGGATCGAGGTCCGACGAAAGGAGGAGACTCGCCATTCCCACGACGCCATTGAGGGGGGTCCTCAGCCCGTGATTGACCTGGGCGAGGAACTCGTCTTTGCCGCGCTCGGCCGCCCGAGCGTGGAGCTCCGACTGGCGGAGGGCATCCGTGCGTGTCTTGAGCAGCGCCCGCCACTGGTCTTCCCGGTTCGAGTCGCCTTCGGTCGCCCACCCTGTGGTCCGAAGGCGTCGATTCTCGAGATGGCCCGCGGTTTCGGCCATCACGATGGTCAGGAGCTTTTGGGCGACGTCCGGCACGAAGGAGGAGGCGACCGCGAGCCGTGCGATGAACATCCCCCAGACCCTGCCTGGCGTGGAGAGGGAATGCATGACGGTCCAGCGGCCTGATTCGACCGAAGGCAGGACGACCGGACTTGGGCGGTACAGGGCCCACGCGAAGTTGCCGAGGCCGAGCTGATGGTCCAGCTCGGCCTGGACGACCTCCGTCCCCGGGAGGCCATGGACATCCGTGATCTCGAATTCGACACCGTCCCCGGCTACGGTGAGGAAGGTGGCACCGTCGTGATCGAGAAGTTGGTCGATGACGGGGAACACCTGCTCGGCAAACGCCCGAGGGGGCTTCCCACCGGCGGCGTCCTCCTGGAACCCACGGCTCAGGGATACGACGGCATCCAGGGACGCCGTGAGCCAGTCAAGGAATCCCCCCGGCTCCCCGATCTCCATCACGCAAGGGCCCCCGAGACCGCCTGCACCGCCGCCTGGTACTGCCGCTCGGCATCGTCCAGGAGGCCCGGCAGCACCTCCAGGTCCAGGCCCAGCGCATCCCACGCAGCGGACTCGAAGCCCAGGACGAGGGTTTCGCCCGCAGAGCCCCATTCCAGCCCTGTGGCCACCACCGTGGCCAGATGAACCGCCGCGGCTTCGTGGGGGTAGCTGCAGGCTCGCTGAGGCTGGTATTGAAAGCGCACCGCCTCGCCGAAGGCCGGCGGCAGATTCCAGGCCTCCACGAGGGCCGCCCCTACGGCCGCTTGGTCGAAGCCCAGCACCTCACGCTCCGCTTCGTGGAGAAAACCGGTGCGCTCCCGGGCCTTCTCGAAGGCGGCGCGGGCCTCCGTCGGCGCTTTGAGGAGGATGAGGAGACGACCGACCGAGTGCAGGACGCCGGCCAGGAAGAACCGCTCCACGTTGTCCGCCTGGGTCCGGGCGCCGAACAGCCGCGCCACGACTCCCGTGGCCAGTGAGTAGGACCAGAAGTCCCTCACGTCGATCATGTCGTCGGGCACCCCATCAAAGGCGCGGATCACCGACGTGGCGAGCGCGAGGTCGCGAATCTGGCCGGTGCCGACGAGCGTTACGGCCTGGCCCATGGTCTCGATTCTCCGGGGGAACCCGAAGAACGCCGAGTTGACGATCCGCAGGAGGCGGGCGGCGAGCCCGGGGTCGGACGCAAGGACCTTTGCCACGTCGTTGGCTCCGCTCCGCGGGTGGTTGATGACCTCCATGAGCTTGGCGTAGACGTCAGGCGGCGACGACACCGTGGAGTTCCGGACGAGGGATTCAGGTGATTGAGCCATGGGACTGGACCGGTGTGGCGGGGAAATCACCGGACCGGACGCGCTGCTGCGCCGCCCGGTCGAGGACCGCGGAAACGAAGGGATGATCCAGATCGGTCTTGAGGAAACGCCCCGAAAGCGCTGCCCGGGCCTCCTCGAGGGCAGCCGGATCGAGAGGTTGGAGCTCCTCGCCTCCCTCGACGCTCAAGGCCTCGACGCCCCAACCGGCGAGGGCTTCCAGCGTCCGTTCGCTCAGCTCGCCGCCCTTGGGGATCAGCACCCTCCCCTTTCGGTCCAGCACGTCCTCGGATACGACCATTCCCGCTTCGGCCTGGTCAAGTGAAATGGTTGGCATTCAGAGGCTTCCACGATCGTTCGGGGGGATGGAAGGACCAGGTCGGTTGTCGGCCAGTAGGGCGCTATTCTTGAGGGCGCTGGCACCCATACAACCCGGGTCTTATGGTAGATTTCGCGGAAGGCAGGTCCGGTATGGGCCGGGAACTCGGGATTGCCACTGGAGAGCCGAATGAAGTCCACGCAAGGGATACCACCGCAAGGCCGTTCCCGCAGGGAGTTCCTGGGGGTGGCGGCCGCCGCCGTCGGAGCCGCCCACCTGCCGGGCCTCAATCCCTCCGCCCTCGACATCGGAGGGGACCTTCGGCGGCACCACGGCCTGCCCGCCGACGTTGCCCGTGACGAGGATTTCTGGGGCGAGGTGGCCAAGGCGTTCACCGTGGACCGGACGCTGGTAAACCTCAACAACGGGGGAGTGAGCCCGTCTCCATCTTTCGTCCAGGAAGCCATGAAACGGCACTTGGACTATTCCAACGAGGCGCCCAGCTACACCATGTGGAACATCCTCGAGCCCCAGCGTGAGGGTGTGCGAGCCCGGATGGCCCGGGAGTGGGGCGTCGAAAAAGAGGAGATCGCGTTCACGCGCAACGCGTCGGAGGGACTCCAGACTTGTCAGTTCGGGTATGACCTGAAGGCAGGTGACGAGGTCCTTACCACCACCCAGGACTACGGGCGGATGATCACCACGTTCAAGCAGCGGGAACGTCGTGAGGGCATCGTGATGACGCAGATCCAGCTGCCGGTCCCGGCAGAAGACGCGGCAGAGGTGGTCCGTCGCTTCGAGGAGGCGATCACCCCGAAGACACGCCTCATCCTGATGTGCCACATGATCAACCTGACGGGACAGATCCTTCCGGTGCGTGACGTGGTACAGATGGCGCGGAGACGCGGAATTCCCGTCGTCGTGGACGGTGCACACGCCCTGGCCCATTTCTCGTTCAAGCTGTCGGACCTGGATTGCGACAACTACTCGTCCAGCCTACACAAGTGGTTGTTCGCCCCCCACGGGACGGGACTCCTCTATGTGCGCCGCGAGAAGATTCCCGAGATCTGGCCCCTCATGGCCGCACCGGAGCCCATGGACGGCAACATCCGGAAGTACGAGGAGATCGGAACCCATCCCGCGGCCAACTACCTGGCCATCGGCGAGGCGCTGACGTTCCACCAGAGCATCGGGAGTGACCGGAAGACCGCCCGGCTGGTCTATTTGAGGGACTATTGGGCCGATCGCCTGCTGGAGAATGACCGGATCAGCCTGAACACGAGCCAACGCGAAGGTTTTGCCTGCGGAATCGGCAATGTCCACGCCGACGGCCTGGACACCCGTGCTCTCGGCGAATGGCTGTGGAGCGAGCACCGGATCATCAACGTCCCGATCATGCATCCCGAATGCGAGGGCCTCCGCATCTCCCCGAGCGTATACACGACCCTGGAAGAGCTGGACCGGTTCTCGGAGGCCATGGAATGGGCGCTCAAACACGGGCTACCCACCGCTTGACGCCTACTACGATGCGAGCTGCCTGTCTCCTGGCGCTGCTGCCCCTTCTGGTGGGAGCAGGTCCGCTTCACACGGCCCTGGAGTCGTCCGATCCGGCCGAGGACTCGGTCCTTCGGAAGCCTCCCCGGGAGATCCGACTCGAGTACACGACCGAGGTTCAGCTGAACCTGAGCCGCATCAGGCTCGCCGGCCCCCTGGAAGAGGTGGAGATCGGCCCGGTCCGCTATCTCGCTGCGGATCGCCACGATGTCCTCGTGGCGCCACTCCCCGGGGGCCTACCGGATGGAGCCTACCGTGTGGCCTGGACAACGGCGGGCCCCGACGGCCACGCGATCAACGGGGAGTTCGAGTACTCGCTGCTGGGGCCCGCTCCCGGCCAGGAGGCCGGCGAGTCCCAGGACTCGGCTCGTTCGGAAACCCAGGACTCCCTCGCCGTCCCACCGCCCGGGGATACGACGGGAGCCGGCGTGGCCGAGGGCGCGACGGGAGAGCCCCAGAGCGTGGGAGATCCCAATTCGAGCCGCGGCGCAACAGGAGGACGTTGGCTGTTCTACCTGGGCATCGTAGCTACCCTGGGGGCCCTGTCCTTCCGTTACGCGGTCCTGCCCCAGGTGACCCGCGGGGGCGAGCTCCCTGAAGTGGCCAAGGGAGCCAACTACCGACTCTGGCGTATCGCGGGCCTGGGGGTGGTGGCTCTCCTCGTTTCGTCACCGGTTCGCTTGTTCTATCAGGTCCGGTCGTTCTACGCCGGAGAGGAAGCGATCCCGTTCTCCGCGTACTTCCAGATGGCCGGCTCGGGCCCGTGGGGCAGTGGCTGGCTCCTGGGCATGGCCGCAGCCTTGTTGGTGGGGGCCGGAGTGCTGCTCGCGCGGCCACGGGGGGAACGAAACCCGGGCTGGGCCGTGATGGCGCTGGGCGCCGTGTTCCTACCTCTGTCTCCTGTTCTTTCGGGCCACGCATGGAGCCGGAGCCCTCAGGTGCTCGCCGCCAGCGCGGATTTCATCCACATCACAGCCGCTGCCACCTGGGTGGGAGGTCTGCTCTGCCTGCTGTTCGCCGGCCTTCCGGCGCTCAGGGCCCACGGAGTCAAAGAGGGGTCGGGACAACCCGGCCTGCCGGGTATGGTGAGGGCCTTCTCCCGGATCGCCATGTTGTCGGTCGCGTTGCTGGTCCTCTCGGGCGGGCTCAACACGTTGCTGCATCTGGAGACCCTGGCTCAGCTGTGGACCACTGCCTGGGGACGGGCGCTCGTGGCAAAGTTGGCCATCGTCGCCGCGGTGCTGGGTCTCGGGTTCTACAATTGGCGCTTCGTGCGCCCGGCCCTCCAGGAGACCCCACGCCCCGGTCTGTTGAAGGTCCCGGCGACGTTGGAGCTGGCCCTGGGTATCCTGGCGCTGGTCATTACGTCCTACCTGGTGGTTCAGCCCCTCGGTTGAGGCGCAAACCCGTGGCCGGTGGTTTGCTGGCCGGAGAATGGCCGCCGCGTTCAGCGAACCGGCGCCAGGGCCTGTCTCCGGGTCACGTCGGTATCCGAAGTCCCGCGGTGATGACGCCCTGGTCTCCGCCTCCCAGCTCGAAGCGCAGCTCGAAGAAGGGATCATATCGGTCCAGGTCGAGGCGGAGGCCTCCGAGGATGTTCACGCCGAGGTCCGTCTTGCTCCGCTCACTGAAGGAGACCCCGGCTTCGCTGCTGGACGCCCGGGCCACGTTGAAGCCGCCGCCCGCGTAGGGCATGAGCGTACGGTTGTCGGCGATGCGGAAGTGCCGGACGACGTTCGCGTTGATTTCGAAGTACCCCAGATCGACACCGGGCCGCGTATCGGGAAAGAAGATGTCCAAGCCCAGTTGGATTTCCACGTCGGGGTGCCAGCCACTGGCGTCGAAACCGAAGCGGACCCCGAGTCCGAGATCGGCATCTCCGAAGGACAACTGGGGAGAGACCGCATCGATCTGCCCGGCCAGGGGAGCACCCACTATGAGCGTCAGTCCAAGAGCGATCGAACCGGCGCGAGAGACTCTCCGGAACATTTCCCCTCCTCGAAGGGCGTTCGAAACAGGCAGGCATGGAAAAGCCGGGCCCGCCTTCCGGCGCGGGCCCGGCCTGCCCTACTGCACTAGTTTCGGCTGCCGCAGATCACCCCTTGAAGAGGGGATCTGCCTCTTTCAAGCCCTCGGTCAGCCGCCGAGCTTGAGTGACACGCCCCCTCTGAGGACGAAGTCAGGCAGATCACCCAGAGAGAAGAGGACTTCGCCGAAGGGAACGATGGCCTCGCCAGCATTGAATTTGGCGCCGCCACCTACGCGAAGGGCAATCTCGCTCGCGCTGGCATCGAACCCGGGAATGACGATATCACCGAGGTCGAAGGAGAAGTTGCCGTATCCCAACCCTGCGGTGACGTACGGAAGGACGTCTGGATTGTCCAACTCGATCAGATACCGCAGCAAGGCATTGATCTCCCAGTAGTCGAACCCATCGGGAAAGAAGAGGGAGAAGCTCGCCGAGCCCTCGATCTGCTCGTGGAGGGACTCGAGAGGGAAGCCGATGGCAGCCCCGACGCCGAAATCCACATCGCTTGCGATGCCGGCGTGAGGACTGATCTCCAACTGCGCTTCCACGACGTTGGGCAGAGCCAACATTCCGACAAGTGCAGCACCGACAAGCAGCTTCTTCATTCTGTCTCCATACACGCGAAGGGGGAGCGTGGGCGTCCCCGAGCACCCTCGAGGCAACACCTACAAGACACTTTCAAACTACAAGAGCGTAGAACGCGGGCAAAGCCCGCCAGGGGGCCATACGAAGGCAGGGGAACGGCGCTACCGGGCACCCATGTTCAGACCCATGACGAGGGTCTGACGATCGCCGAGGGAGGCACCCAACCGGAGGATCAAAGAGCGGGCGCTGCCGAGGGCCAGATCGGCCCCGACGTCGACGGCGACGCCTAGCGTTGCACCCTCCTCGGGCGGGGCCCAGTCCCCAAAGCCGTATTCCAGGACGCCCCGTGTGGACAGGTAGGGGTTGAACCACGCCGCTCGGCCATCGACCGGGCGACCGAAGGCGAGGCCGAAGGGGACCCCTACCGTTGCGTAGTCGGAATAGCCACCGCCAAAGCCCGCGAACCACATCAGGTCGACGGGAAAGTGCTCATTGTGCCGCGCCAGCAGCCCCGAAAAGTCGACGCCGCCCGCAAAAGCCATCTCCCGATTCAGGTTTCC
>JAHEKK010000121.1 GCA_024638395.1 Gemmatimonadota bacterium
CGTACGACACGAAAGAGAGGTTCGCCTGGTGATACTCGGCGAGGGGCCGAGACGCCCCGAGCTCGAAGCGTTGCGGACCGGGCTCGGGCTGGACGCAGTGGTGGACCTCCCCGGTTTCGTCGACAATCCCTTCGCGTGTCTGGCCAGCGCCGACCTCTTCGTGCTGTCGTCGCTGTGGGAAGGGCTCCCCACCGTGCTGGTGGAAGCCCTGTGCTGCGGTGTGCCGGTGGTCGCCACCGATTGTCCCAGCGGTCCGTCGGAGATTCTGACCCACCCCGAGTTCGGCGCTCTGGTCCCCATGAGCGATCCAGACACACTGGCCGATGCCATACTCACTGCCCTGGAGGAAGCCAAACCTCCTCCAGCCGAAAGCTGGATGCGGTTCGAGCGGGAGTCGGTGGTTCGCCAATACCTGCCGGTTCTCTTGGGGGGTGGCGCGGCGGCTCCCGACGAGCTGGCCTCGGCGTGACCCAGCCGCTCCCCGGAAGTGCCCCCCCGACGGGCGGCGTTCGTCTTTGGAAGCGCAAGCCACGGATTCTCCGGCTCCTTATCGAGGCGCCCGAGACCAATGCGCCCTTCCATCAACTCTCGGTGCCCTTAGCCGATCGTCACGACATCACCATCTGCACCTACTTCCCGTCGGCTAGCGAGGCGCCGCCGTCCATCAAGATGTACGAGGGCGACCGCACCCTGAGGGGGTTTTGGAGCACGCTGAAGAGGGCCTTGCGCGCCGGACCCTACGACATCGTCCATGCCCACACACCACACGTCGCCTTGATCTTCCTGGCCGCGGCCGGTTGGCGGCCGGGAGCACTGAGGAAGGCGGTCTTTACCGTCCATAACTGCTACGAGAACCACCGGACACGGAACAAGTGGCTGCTGGTTCCCGTCTTCCTCACGTTCCGGCGCATCATCTTCTGTGGACGAGCCGCCCAGGACAGCTTTCCGACTTTCTTTAGACGCCTGGGCGGCCGCCGGATGAGTTGGGTGGCAAACGGCGTGCCCTACCGTCGTATCCAGGAAGCAGGTACACGGGACGTCGCAGCCCCGACCGAGGGCACCTTCGAGATCATCAGCGTAAGCCGGCTCGTCCCCATCAAAAACGTCATGACGTTGCTGAGGGCGGTAAGTCAGCTGGACGGGGGCGCCACCCTGACCGTCGTGGGGGATGGCGCCGAACGGGCGGCTCTGAAGGCATGGGCCTCGGCGCGGCGCTTGGAGAGTCGGGTCGACTTCACGGGCCTCCTGGGCCGTGACGACGTATACCGACGGATGTTCCGTTCAAGCCTGTTCGTGTCGGTCTCTCACGGTGAAGGTCTCCCGGTCGCTGTTCTCGAGGCCATGGCCGTCGGATGCCCCGTGATCCTTTCCGATATTGCCCCGCATAGGGAAATCGCGGATGGGGTCGACTTCATTCCCCTCATCAAACCGGATGATGAGGAGGGCCTCGAACGAGAGATCCGACGCCTTCAGTCCATGCCCTGCGCCGATCGAGAAAGAATCGGGGCCCAGTGCCAGGCCCTGGTCATGGAGCGTTTCAGCCTCGAATCCATGCATGCGGGTTACGAAGCCCACTTTGCACAACTCGCGCCGCACTTGTCCTATGCTGGTTGAGTTCATCGGATGCACCGGTGCCGGGAAGACCACGGTCCTGGGTCTCGTCCAGGCAGAAGCACGCGCTGAAGGCCTTCCACACCTGGAGGCACAATCACTGGCCGTGCGGCCGCTGTCCCTGCCTCGCGGGTGGAGCCGGTCGACGGCCTGGGCTGTGCCCCTGCACCTGGGGGCCCTGTGGTCGAACCTCGGCGCCACCCGTGAGCAGCGGGAATTCTTGATGCTGACGTGGCGCGCCCTGGGAGCGGCGAATGTGTCTCCTTATCAGCGCTTGAACCAGTTTCGGAAGGTGGTGAAACAGCTCGGCTATTTCCGGGCGGCTTCACGGGCTTCGAGTGACGATACCCTGGTGTTGCTCGACGAAGGGACCCTTCATGCGGCGCACAACGTCTTCGTCCACGCGGGACTCGACCCCGACTTCACTGGCGTGGATACCTTCAGCCACAGCGCGCCCTTGCCTGATATCTGTGTCTACGTGAAGGCCCCGTTGGAGGTGCTGGTCGACCGGGTTCTGAAGCGCGGTCACGCTCGCATTTCCGAGGCCGGTACAGCTCCGGTCGAAGCTTTCGTCGGGCGTGCGGTGACCGTGTTTGAGCGGATGATGACCCATTCCCGGATCTTCGGCCGGACCGTAGTGGTGGACCTCGGCTGCATCGACCACGTGGGCGATGACATCTCCCGGGCACACCGGGACCTCGTGCTCCGGCTTCTTGAAAACGTGGGCGAGAGCCCGGCCCTCGGAAGGCCCAAGAGCTCCCTGGCCGGTCTCGACGGCGACGCTCCCACCGACGTGGCCCATCCAGGGTGATGGTGTCGGTCGCAAGCTCGCCAGCCCGTCGCTTCCTGGCCGCGCTGGACGAGCGGGGGCTGCTCTACTGCGTCTGGAAGGGGACCTATGAACTCTCGAGAGCTTTTGACGGCTACGGGGACCTCGACGTCCTCGTCGACGGAGACAGGATCCAGGAGGCCCGCGAGGTCCTGAGAGAGGCTGGGCTCATCGAGGCCCGAGGGTTGGGCACGACGGATCCCGCTACGTCTCATCACTTCGGGTTTGATCCATCCCACAATCACCCGCACCACGTTCACCTCTACGCCAGCCTGGTGACGGGTGAGTCCCTGATCCAGACGCACCGATTCCCGTTCGAGGAGACGTTGCTCGAGGGGGCCGTCAACGATAAGGGCATCCGCGTCGCGGACCCCGCGGCCGAGCTCGGGATCTTCATACTTCGGGCCATGATCAAATACGGTTCTCTGCTGGAACGCCTCTGGTTCGGAAGCCGGCGAAACGACCTCAAGCACAAGGCGCGGCTACTCCTGCAGCGAACGAGCGAGGAAGCAGCCGGGGCGTGGCTCGGCCGCGTGGGCGTCCCCCCGGATGAGATCCAGCTGCGACGTTCCCTCGACATCGTACTGGGAGGGCACGTTTCAATCCCGGCCATTCGACACGGCCGGTCGATACGACGCCAGCTCAGGCACTTTCGGCGGTACAGCCCGGGCGAACGTCTCAGAAGGTACGGGGCTCGTCTGGTCGATCGACTTTCGACAATGGGTCGCCGTCGGCAGAAGCCCCGGGCCGCAGGCGGTGTGGTCATTGCCATCGTGGGAGCAGACGCCTCCGGGAAGTCGACCCTGGTGCGGGACACGGTGGACTGGCTGGGCGGCGCCCTGGCTACCCGGCACGCTCACGTGGGCAAGCCCCCGACCAGGCTGGAGACGCTACCCTTCCGGCTGGCCCGACCGGCGGCCAGGCGGATGGCGACCTTCCTGAAGGCCGGACGGGCCTCGACGAAGACCGGGTCCGCGAGTGCCAAAGGGTCGGACTCCGTGCCTCGCATGAAGCGCCACGGCGCCATGGCCAGCGTCCGGGCCCTCTCACTGGCTTGGGAGAGGAATCGTCTGGTCCGGCGCATCCACCGTTGGGCCCGCAAGGGCTACGTGGTGGTGTGCGACCGGTACACCTCGTTGGTCCCAGGCGCCATGGACAGCCCCAGGTTGGCCGCTGACTCGCGCGCCCACCGCGCGCCGAGACCCACCGCATCGGCCCGGTTGGAGCGGAGGCTCTACGCCGCCAACCCGCCGCCTGACCTCGTCATTCGTCTGACCGTGCCCATCGAAGTGGCCCTGGAGCGGAACCGGCAGCGAGGCAAGGGCGAGGTCCACAGCGACGAGGACCTGATCGCCCGGCACGAAGGGTTCCATCGTTGGCGCATCGAGGGCCTGGCCGTGGACTCGGTGACGATCGACACCAGCGAAGACCTGGAAGCGACCCGGGCCGCCGTGCGCACGGCGGTAATACATCTGTTACAGGTCCAGAACGTATCGAGGTGACTTCTCGTGACGGACCCTGGTCTGTAGATCTGAGAGGCGGTATCGTTCCCGCCTCGCTGAAGCTCGCAGCATCAGTCGCTGCTTCGCGGGCGTGGGTCTGGGGCGGGGTGCCCTCCAGGCCGGACGCGTCGAGCGAAAGCCAGGTCGCCAACGGAGAACCGGGTCCCCCCACCTTGGTCCCTCCTCGCTAACCCCACTCCATATGAGTAGTAATGAATCCCCCCTTCACCCGGAGGGGCCAGGCCCGTGGTCTGAGTCGCAACGGGGCTTGGCCCGACCACAGCCCGGGTACACCGCAACCGAGGACGTCGGCGGCCGTCGCCACAAGGTCCTCCATGTCATCACGCACCTGGGAGCGGGCGGCGCCCTCGACAATACCCTACTGACATGCGCCGGGTTGGCGCGGTCACGGTATGAGGTATCCCTGGCCGCCGGCATGATCCCGCCCGGATCGGGGTACGAAAGCTGGGAAGAGCGGACCCGGGACTCTGTCGACGCGCTGCACCACATAGCTGACCTTTCCCGGCAAGTGGACGGCCGGCGGGACCTCCGGGCTCTCCGGTCTTTGACTCGGCTCATGCGGGAGCGCCGGTTCGATCTGGTCCATACACACGGAGCCAAGGCCGGGGTCGTCGGACGCGTCGCCGCACGGAGGGCTGGGGTTCCGGTGATCCTCCATACGTGTCACGCTTTCGGATGGCAGGTTGAGCGTGTTCCCAGAGGATCCCTGGCCCGGAAGGCGGCAGCGGCGGCTCGAAGCCGGATCTTTCTCGGTCTGGAGCGATACGCCTCGTCGTTCAGCGACTGTATCGTCACCGTGGCCGAACAGAATCGGCGCCAGGCCATCGAAGCCGGCCTCGCTCCCCCCGACAAGATCCAGACCATATACAGCGGCATCGATCTGGACCGTTTTCGGGTGGTGGCGAGCCACAGCGGGGTCTGCCAGGACTTCGAGCTGGATCCCCACAGGCCCATCGTCGGGTTCGTGGGGCGGCTTTGTCTGCAGAAGGCGCCCCTCGACTTCCTACGGGCCGCTCACAAAGTGTTGGCTGAGCGCCCGGAGACCCAGTTCATCATCGTTGGGGGCGGGCCTATGGCGGAGTCCGTAGCCCGGGCCACTCGGGGCGACCCGCGCATCAAGATCATCGGCTTCACTGATCGCGTCCCCGACCTTTTGTCGGTCCTCTCGGTCCTCGGCATGTCTTCACTATGGGAGGGCCTGGGCCGCGCCGTAACCGAGGCTCTGATTGCAGGGGTCCCGGTGGCGGCAACCGCCGTTGACGGGGTTCCGGAAATCGTCCGTCACGGCGTCACCGGCCTCCTGTCTGCTCCTGGGGCTCCCGATGAGTTGGCGGCGAATATCGGCTGGCTGCTCGAGAATCCACGGGCCGCTCGGGCGATGGCACGAGCCGGCCGCGACGACGTGGCCCCCAGGTTCTCGGCCACGGCCATGGTGGATCATCTCGATAAGCTCTACGGCGAGTTGCTCGCGCAGAAGCTGGGTGGTTCCAAGGTCGTGGAACGCCCCTTCGCCCGGAGGGTGTCCCCGGAAGTGAGCTTCCCCAATGTTGTCCACTAGCGTCGCCGGCGACCGGCTGGAGTCCGCCTGGACCGGACGATCTCCGGAGCCGCTGGCCGAAATGGAAGAACCCTCGGGGATATGGGCGCCTCGCACCTCGCTGGGACAATGGGTGCTGACCGCTGCCCCCCTCTGGTTCGCCGACGTGGTGGGACTCCGGTTCGCACCTGAGCTGACGACCTACTTGCTGGCTGGACAGGTGCCTCCCGCCGAACCCCAGGGAGTCGGTTTGACGGGGATTGCGGTCGTCGTACTGTGCCTCTTTCCGCTGGCGGGCTTGTACCCTGGAGCGGGGCTCAGCGGAGGCCGAGAAATGCGACGGATCGCACTCACGACCGGCGTCGGGCTCGGGGCCGGGGTGGCGCTAGGTTGGTGGGGAGGGCCGGTAGGCGTCGTCCTGTTGACCTACACGTCCACCGTCCTGTGCGTATTCGCTCTTCGCACCGCCGTCCGCAAAGTTGTTGCCCGCTTCACCTGGTGGGGGATTCCCATTTCGCTGTTCGGAGCCGTGGAGGATACGAGCCGCGTGCGGGCCTATCTGCTGAAGGCTGCCCATTTCGGTCTCCGACCAGTCGTCCCGAGCGACGCTGCCCGGGAATTCACAAACCGGCCAGCGGAATCTACGGCCGCTCCGGCCACCCTCCCCGCGACCCGCTCGCGCTCCCGGGCCTGGCAGGGTGCCGTCGTTGCCTCAGCCGAATCACCCCTGCGGTCCGCAGCCCTCGCGGACTCGCTTCGAAAAGACCTCAGGGTCGTGTATTTGATTCCCGATCCTTGGTGCTCCGGGAGTAAGTTCAGGGCTGATCGCACCCTCGGGGACTTGGCCGCCGTTCGTATCGACGGACGCGCTCACGGCGCGCCATCGCGGGTGTGCAAGCGGGTCATGGACCTGGCCTTGGCGTCGGTCGGCGCGGTTCTGTGCCTACCGCTCATGATGCTGATCGCGGTGGCCATCAAGGTCAGCTCCCCTGGGCCCGTCTTCTACGGTCATCCCCGTATCGGCTTCAACGGTCGGCGATTCCTTGTCTGGAAGTACCGCACCATGGCGACCAACGCACAGGAAAAGCTGAGAGAGTGCCTTGATGAGGATCCGGAACTTCGCCGGGAGTGGGAGCTGTACCACAAGCTCAAGGACGACCCCCGGGTAACGAGCGTGGGGAGAATCCTGAGGCGCACCAGCCTGGACGAGCTGCCACAGCTCTGGAACGTCCTCAAAGGCGAGATGAGTATCGTGGGCCCTCGACCCATCGTGGCAGCCGAGGTCGCCCGGTACGGGGCGGACTTCCGCTTGCTTCTGATCTCCAGGCCCGGCGTGACCGGCCTGTGGCAGGTCTCGGGAAGGAACAACACCACCTACCAGGAGCGCGTGTTCTTCGACGCCCACTACGTTCGGAACCGGTCGCTTTGGATGGACGTGAGCATCGTGGCCCAGACTCTTGGGGCTGTCTACGAGAAGGATGGCGCCTACTGAGGGGACGGGACGGCCCCTCTCGAGTCCGGCGCCTCACTGAGCTCCCCTGCCCTCAATCCTCTTCGGCTCCCATTTGTCCAAAGCCTGCGGCCTTGGTCACGCGTCGTGCCAGGCTCCGGCGCCGCCTTCCGTCCAGTCCTCCGTAGAAACAAAGCAACGCGGATGGGGGCGCCGTGAGGAGGATCCCGCCGATGAGCCCGACCCAGGTATGGGCCGCCACCCGCTGGGCAACGGCCAGGGCAACCACCGCAACCAGAGCGGAAACGATGGCGGGTCGGAACGCCCTCCTCAGGTCCTGAGTGGGCGAGAAGCCTAGTGTGCGGCTCACGAGGAAGGGATAGGCCAAGCTCAGCAGGCTCCTCCCTCCCATCAGGCCCAGACATAGGCCGACGATGCCCTTGTCCATGGGGCCCACGAGCAGGGCGGCAAGAGCGATAGCCAGAAGCGTCGAAAGGACACCCAGGAGTACCTTGCCACGCATCTCCAGCGTCAGGTCGATGATGTTGGCATCGTTCCGGAGAAGGACGTACTGACCCACCATGACCAGCACGGCCAAGGTCACCACGGGACCGATGGCGTATTCCGGTCCGACCCAGAGGGTCACGAAAGAGTCGTTCCAGAGCAGGATGCAAGCGCCGATTGCCGTCATGAGGCACCAGGAAAAGGCCATGATGTCTTGCCGCACGGCCGTGGCCTTCTTCAGTTTGCTCGCCCCGATGAGGCCGCCCAGGCCCGGGGTGGCGCCGAACACCACCATGGCCGCCAGATTGACCATGGATTCGGGGGCGAACTTCATGATCGTATACTCCGAGACCAGGCCCACCGAGGCGAGGATTCCCAGGATCACGATATCACTGCCGCGCATCAGGCGGCTGACCAGGTTCCAGCTCAGGAACCATCCGCTCAACCGGAGGAATCCGAGCAGTTTCTCTTTAGAGGGACGCTGAACGCCGAGCCACGGCACGTATGCTTTCGCCACGGTCCAGAAGAACAGGCCCGTCCCCAGCGTCGTGATGAGAGCGGCGGCAGCAAGGCCGACGAGCCCCCAGCCAAGCAGCACGGCCGCTGCCGATAGTATTCCACCGAGGATAGTTGTGGCCGTGGACCATCCCAGCCGCTTGTACCCCAGGTTCTCTCCTTCGAGGACGGATCGGGGCAGTCCCGCCAGGGTGGCGAGGATGAGGTTGGCCACCAGAACGGCTGCCGCGAGGCGAACGGTCCATGTGGCTTCATCCGGGGTGTCGATCCAGGCGGGTGAGTAACAGGCCAGTGCAGCTCCGACCGGGACCAGAACGGG
>JAHEKK010000122.1:0-6644 GCA_024638395.1 Gemmatimonadota bacterium
CCAGGGAGACCCTGGACCCCAGGGAAACCGTGTCACCCGACTCGTCGCTGACCGTGGAGACGGCGCTCCAGATCTTCGAGGATCAGTGCCTCTCCCGCGCCATCGACGCCAAGGCCCGGCGCATGAAGGCGGACGGGACGAGCTACTACACCATCTCGGGCGCAGGCCACGAGCAGAACGCCCTGCTCGGGACGCTCCTTCGCCCCACCGACCCCTGTTTTCTCCACTACCGTTCCGGTGCGCTGATGATGGCGCGGGGCCGAAAGGGAGACTCGGATCCGGTTTTCGACACGATGCTGAGCATCTGTGCATCCAAGGACGATCCCATTGCCCAGGGCCGCCACAAGGTGTGGGGGTCGAAGCCCCTCTGGGTTCCGCCTCAGACCAGCACGATCGCCTCCCACCTACCCAAAGCTGTAGGCATGGCTTTCGCCATCGGGCGTGGGAAGCGTCTCGGTAGCGGACTCCCCGTACCGTCCGACGCCATCGTCTGTTGTTCGTTCGGCGACGCCTCGGCGAACCACGCCACGGCCCTGTCGGGGCTTCATGCCGCACGCTACGGCCATCGCCGAGGCAACCCGATGCCGATCCTGTTCGTCTGCGAAGACAACGGCATCGGGATCTCGGTAGAGACCCCCAACCGATGGATCGAGGAATCCTTCGGCTCCCTGCCCCACCTCCGCTACGTGCGAGCGGACGGCAGCCTCCCCGACCTCTGGGAGGCCACCAACCGGGCAATCGAGCACTGCCGAGGCGTCCGCGCCCCCGTCTTCCTCCATCTCCGGTGCGAACGGCTTTGGGGCCATGCCGGCAGCGACATCGAACTGGCGTACCGGAGCCAGAATGAGATCGAAGCCACTGAGTCCCGGGATCCCCTGCTGGCCAATGCCCGCTTTCTGATCGAGGCCGGCGCGGCAAGCCCGGATCGACTCATCGGCATCATCGAGAGTGGGCGCATCCGCGTCGACGCGGCTGCCGCCGAAGCCCTGACGCGAGGTCACTTGCCCTCTGCCGAGGCGGTCATGGAACCGCTGGCCCCTTACGATGAGGACCGGGTGCGCAACTCGGCTGAGAGCCGCACGCCCACGGAGACCCGCGAGCGCGTTTTCCGGGGCGACCTCCCGGAGCATCAGACTTCGCCCATCAAGCGGACCATGGCCGCCCATCTGGCCGCGGCACTCCGCGACGAGATGGCCCGGCGGCCGGAGATCGTGGTCTTCGGTGAGGACGTGGCCCGTAAGGGTGGGGTCTACTATGTGACGGCCGGACTGCAGGACACGTACGGCAGCGGCCGCGTCTTCGATACCCAACTGGACGAGACCAGCATACTGGGGGTGGCCCAGGGGCTGGCCATGGCCGGGCAACTCCCCATGCCGGAGATCCAATACCTGGCCTACATCCACAACGCCGTGGACCAACTGAGGGGCGAAGCCTGCTCACTTTCCTTTTTCAGCAACGGCCAGTACCGGAACCCCATGGTCGTGCGCGTCGCGGGACTGGCCTACCAGAGGGGCTTCGGTGGTCACTTCCACAACGACAACGCCGTCGGAAGCCTCCGGGACATCCCCGGACTTCTCATGGCCGTCCCGTCCCGGGGCGACGACGCGGTGCGCATGCTTCGGGGGTGCCTGGCGGCCGCCTGGGAATGCGGCCGGGTGGCCGCCTTCATCGAGCCCATCGCCCTCTATCACGAGAAGGACCTGTTTGAGGCAGGGGACGGAGGCTGGCTGTTCGACTATCCGGCGCCCGGATCCGCACTTCTACCCGGGGAAGTGGAGTCCTACGGCGATGGTCCGGTGCTCATCGTTACGTACGGCAACGGTGTGCGGATGAGCCTCCGGGCCGGTCGACGACTTGAGGAGGAGGACGGCATAGCCGTGAAGGTGTTGGATTTGCGCTGGCTGAATCCACTGCCCTTCCAACGCCTCGACGTGCTGGCAGGGGGAACGGAGGCCGTCGTGATGGTGGACGAGTGTCGAGCAACGGCAGGAGGTGTCGCAGATGCCGTCCTGTCCCACCTCGCCGAGGAGGGGTACACCGGATCCCTCGCGTCCGTTCGGGCGAGAGACACCTATGTGCCCCTCGGCCCGGCCGCCAACACCGTGCTGGTGCAGGAAAACGACATCGTGGACCGCGTCAGGCGCGCTCTGAGCCGGGAACGGGGGCCGACGGGCACCGACACTTGAGCGCGGGGTATCCAGCGATCAGGTTCCAGACTACTTCATCCGAACCGGAGATATGATGGCACGATCGATTTGGCTCGTGGCGTTGGCGGTGGCCCTGGTGGCGTGCGACGACGGTGGAACCCTGAACGACCTCCAGATCGGCACCCTGGTGGTCGAAGTCCTGACGACGGGTATCGACTCCCTGGACACCAACGGGTACGCCATCGATATCGACGCCGGGGTCAATGTCGTCGGCTCTCAGATCAACGACACGAGTTCCGTCGAGCTCTTCGCGGGCAGCCACATCGTGCTGCTGTCCGACGTGGCCGCCCAATGCGCCGTGGGCCCGGCCAATCCACAGAACGTGGTAATCGAAAACGACGTCACGTCGAACCTGAGTTTTGCCGTCACCTGTCCCTGACGCAGGAAACCGACGGAGGAGAACAGAAGTCACCTGACCCGTGCCCCGGAACCCCATCATGATAACGTCCGTCCGGTTGCCGAGCGGTTCGACCATCGGGCTCTACCAGCCCCGCCACCCTACGGCTCTCGGACTCTAGCGGAGTTCACGGACTCTTGAGACTCATGTCCCGGAGCTTCCACACCGTGTTGAGATTGCGTGCGGTCCCAACCCTGGCCATGGGCAACTTCAGTCGAGATCGCCCCTGGCCGTTGGGAAAGTGCACGTAGATCTCCCTGCCCGACGCCGTGATCTCCTCCCCTCCCGGGGTCTCGACCCCATCCATGAGTCCGGGGGCCGGCTCTTCGTCGAGAAACGTCACGAGAACGCGATTCGGGGGAGCGTCGGGGTAGGGGTTTCGTTCGAGCACGGAGGCCATCTCCACGGGAGTTCTGACCAGCACCCCGACCGGTTTTCCCATCCGTTCCTCCAGGGCCTCCTCCAGGACGCGCTTGACTCCATCGATGTCCAGGTCCGAAGTCAGGACCAGATTACCGCTCTGGATGTATGTTCGTACGTCGCCGAAACCGAGCCCGCGACAGAGGTCTCTCAGCTCACTCATGAGGAGCTTACCGGTACCTCCAACGTTGACGGCTCGAAGCAACGCGACAAAGACTGGCACTGGCAGATACCCCAATCCGGAGGCGGAGGACACTGAGTTTCGTTCTGATTCTGGTGGCCGCTCTCGCCTTCGGCTGGGCGGGCAGCCAAGGAACGGCCGAAGCCCTGGGGGTGCCCCTCTTCGGCGCAGGCGTGGGCGCGGCCTTCCTCATACAGTGGGTCGCCTTCGTCCCCGCGTACAGACTACGGAGCGAACGGTTCTTCGACCTGGTGGGCAGCCTGACGTTCCTGGCTGTCACCTCGGCCTTGCTTTGGATGGCGCCGGAGCGGGACATGCGAGCCTGGGTCCTGGCCATCCTCATTGTCGTGTGGGCCGCTCGGCTGGGGACGTTCCTGGTGCTCCGAATTCGGAGCAAGGGCAAGGACGGGCGCTTTGACGACCTCAAGAACCGTTTCCGACCCTACCTCACGGTCTGGACCCTGCAGGGCCTGTGGGTCTCGACGACCGCCGGCGCCGCGTGGGCGTCCATGTTGTCCATCGGAAAGGGGCCCATGGGATGGGTCGCCTGGCTGGGTGTGTTGACCTGGGCAACCGGATTCCTCATCGAGACCGTCGCCGATGAACAGAAACGCCGTTTCCGGGAGAATCCCGCAAACCGCGACCGGTTCATTCAGTCCGGCCTCTGGGGCTGGTCGCGCCACCCCAACTACTTCGGTGAAATCATCTTGTGGCTGGGCGTGGCCCTGGTGGCTGTGGAGACCCTGCAAGGCTGGTCCCGGCTCACCCTCGCCTCGCCCCTGATCGTAGCCGCACTCCTCACCCGGGTGAGCGGAATCCCCCCCTTGGAGCAGACCGCGAATCAGCGGTGGGGAGACGATCCGGAGTATCAGGCGTACAAGGCCGAGACGCCCGCTCTCTTTCCGCGCCCGCCCGCCCGCAAGAAGAATCCCTCGACCCAATGAGTCCCAAGCCTTTCATCATCGACGAGTACGTCCGTTGGTCGGACGTGGACCATGCCGGAATCATCTTTTACGGGGCTTACGTCCGATTCTTCGAGATCGCCGAAACCGAGATGTTCAGGAGCGCCGGCATCCCCTACGGCCAGGTCTTCGACCGATTCGATGCGTGGCTGCCCAGGGTCCATTTGGAGTGCGATTTCATGTACCCGGCCCGCCTGGACGATCGACTCAGAGTCGCAACCTACGTGACCCGGTTCGGCACCACGTCCGTCCAGTTGAACTTCGACGTGCTCCATGTCGAGGCACGGCAGTTGGCCGCCGCAGGCCACGAGGTCCTGGTGGCCACGGACCGTGAGACCATGCGTCCAAAGCCCCTGCCGGAAGGATTGGTGCAACTCCTTGGAGACTACCACCTGCCTCTGGACGAAGCTCGGCAGTTTCTCGACCGCAGCCTGATCTGACGTTCCGGCCGACCGCACGGCCAACTCGTCTCCCCACCGCTCCGGACGTCCACTTCCCCACGCCCCCTCAACCCGGCGGCTCGCGCTCCTTCTTCGCAGGGGTGACAGGCCCGCCGGGTCTGCCCGAACCGTCACCGCCCGCCAGGCCATCTACCACCGTGGCTGCGGTCATGTGGCCCAGGACGTTGGTTCCCGTTCGGAACATGTCGGGAATCCGGTCGATCCCCAGCAGGACGGCCAGCCCGTCGAGAGGGACTCCCACGGTGTCCAGCGCCGGGGCCAACGTCACCACGCTGGCGCTCGGCACCGGAGCCACGGTCATGGAGACGAGGAACGTCGCCAGGACCGCGCCCACGAGGGCCGACCCGGGAATGGTCACATCATAGAGCCATGCGAGAAACACGATCGCGGCACCCTGGAACAGGGCGCTCCCGGCCCGGTTCAGGGAGGCGGCCAAGGGAAGGACCAGATTCCCGACGGACGGCTCCACGTGGAGCTGCTCTTCGGCGTCTGCAAGCATGACGGGCAGCGAAGCCACGGAACTGGTCGTGCTGAATCCGATGGTGTAGGCCCCCACGGAACCCCGGATGAAGGTGGCTGGAGAGCGCTTCCCCAGGACGGAGGCGAGGGGCAAGTACACGAGACCCATGAACACGAACAGCCCGAGGATGACCGCCACGATGAACACCGCAAGGCTGCCGAGCATGGCCCAGCCGAGCTCGGCCGTGATGGGGGCCGCCAGGCCGAACAACCCGATGGGCCCGACCCACAGAATCCAATAGACAAGGGTGATGAACGCCTCGGTCACGGCTTCACCGAGTTCCACCAGCCGCTCCCGCTGCCGGGCGGGCAGCGTCCCTACCGCCGCGCCGACCAGAACGGAGAAGACGATCAGCGGGAGAAGCGCTCCACGGCTCGCCGCCTCGAAGGGGTTCCTGGGGATCAAGCTGATCAGGAAATCCACGAGGCCCGGCAACTCCGGCGCGGCCTGGGCCTCCACGGCGGGTACGGCCACCTCGGGGGCGAAACGCAATGCGACGGCCATGACGCCCATGCCGATGAGCACGGCCGGGATCGTCGTCACCCAGAAGAACAGGATCGAGAGGCCTCCGAGGCGCCCCACCTCTCGGGGGTTCCCGAGCCTGGCGACGCCAACGAAGATGACGGCCACGACGAGGGGAATCACCACCATCTGGATGGCGTTGACGAAAGCCGTACCCAGAGGACGAACCCCCGTGGCCACGTCCAGGAGCAGAGGCTGCCCCGTGGCTGCGGCCAGAAGGCCGAAGGCAAGTCCAGCCACCAGGCCCCCCGCAAGGCCCAGGTGGTTGACGGACCTCGTCATCGAGTTGGTGGACGCGGGAAGTCCTGATCGCTCGCAGGCCGCCGGCCCACGGTGGACTGGAGCAGAGGATTGAAGAGAAGCTTGTACGTGTTCCGCGGCTGGCCCCTGAAGTGGGGTGTGAAGCCGAGGAGGATCACCTTCCCCTCGCCCAGCGAGGACTCCAGGGCCGCAGCCTGACCAGCCAGGTATTCGTCGCCCCCGAGGGTCCACCCGCTCACCAGATAGTCTTCGACCGCGTAGTTCCCGAACACGTTGGCCGCAGGGTCGGCCCGAAGCAGGCCCCTGACTTCGAGGACCTGACTTCGTGCGAACATGGCGACCGCGGTGTCCGGCATCCCGAAGGCCAGGGGATTGGAGGGATCCAGATCCACTTTGATGAGGGACCCGGGGACGAAGAAGTCCTGGCTCGCCACATCACGCACCCGGTTTCGCACAGGGACCGGAAGCTCGTCGGCCACCCAGTCGACGGCCTCATCGAAAGCCAGGAGCCAACCACCGGCTTCCACGTAGTCCCGGATGGCCTCGGCGCCCCGGCGCGCCAGTCCGCCCACGTAGTCCGCCTGGATCGACCCGGCTTCGTGGCCGTCCCGGATCGCATCGGCCCCCTGATCGGGGACGATGATGATGTCGTAGGCGCTCAGGTCACCGGACCGGATCTGTTCGTTGGTCAGGTTCTCCCATTCATATCCGAA
>JAHEKK010000122.1:6691-8241 GCA_024638395.1 Gemmatimonadota bacterium
TGGTCGAAAACCCATCTCGTCCACCCCTCCGGCATCGCTGCCACCCAGCTCTTGTAGATCCCGATCCGAGGCGAGTGGACGGGAATCCAGGGGCCCGAAGGTGTGGAGACCGTCCCCACGGCCATCACGCCGTTGTCGGCAACGATATCGCGTAGCTCACGAGCTCCCAGACCTGAGATCAGGAATGTGCCCGGGGCCCACGCCCGGTCCTGGGCCCGGAACGCGCTTTGACTTCGCGAAACCGAGGCCCCCGCCGCCAGCAGCTGGTTCACCGCCTTGTAGGCGCCGTTGGCGCTGGGGGACAAGAGCCACTGATCACCCGTTCCCGTGACGCCTCCCGGGGGAGTCGGGATCTCGGCGATGCGCCTCCCGGGCATGTCGAACGGCTCCATGATCCGGTCGACGTTGACGCCCAACTGGAAGCGAAGCTCGTACCCCGTCATGTCGTATGGAGGCTCCGGAGGTCCATTCGGATAGAGGCGACGGTCCGGATAACGCTTGGGCTCCATGAGGTCCACCACGAAGGGGCGGAAGGCCTGTGGCGGGATTACGTAGGTCCCCTCAGGATACTCCCCACCCCCAGCCGTGAACGAACGGTCGGCCCGGACCACGTCGACGCCCGCTGTCCGAAAGATGCGCAGCAGATCCACCGCGGAAGTGGGATCGTGCTGGGCCGCCATATCGATGACATAGGCGAAGGGCCCACCTTCGGCCCGTTGTCCTCGTGCGGCCTGTCGCTTCCCCATCCAGTAGATGTTGAAGAGGTAGTCCTCCTTGAGCTCCGCGGCCATGTCGGCGACGGCGAGGGACGCGGTCATCATGTAGTCCATCGCATCGCGGAGATGCCAGCAACCGCCGAGCCACGGGTTCGGGTAGTTCGTGGTCGGGGTCTTCGCCGGGAGGTTCGCGGCCCGCTCTCCGAACGTGTCGGGTAGGTCGGCTTCCTCGTAGCATCCGGGCGTGGCATACCGGTAGAGAGCCGTCTCAGTGAGAAACCCCAGCATGTTGTGGAAATCGGGGGCGCCACGCATCGAGCCGTTCCACCACATGTCGAAGACGATGCCGCTGTTCGCCCCCGGCTTCCCCTCGAAGTCAAACCGCTTCTTCATGGTCTCCCCGATCTGATTGATGCTGGTGACGACCAGGGGGTCCAGATTCGGGTTCACCGGATTTTCGAAGGGGGGCGTCCAGATTCGGCCGGGGAAGGGGCTGGACTGATGATGATTGTAGACGATCTGGGGGAACCACTCATGGTAGAGCTGACGAGCCACCGCCTGCGTCTCCACCTGCGTGAACATGTACCAATCGCGGTTGTTGTCATGGCCGATATAGGGATGGTAGAGCTCGGGAATCGGGGACAGCTCGTACGGGCTCCCCACGTTCCCCAGATACCAATCGGCGACGATGTTCAATCCATCGGGGTTCATGTTGGCGCAGACCAACACGATGACGTTCTCCCGGATGTTCCGGGTCTCGGGCGACTCGTCGGTTGCCAGGTAGTGGGCAAGCTCCGGCATGAGCTGACCGTGAGCCACTTCGGTTGCGTGGAG
>JAHEKK010000123.1 GCA_024638395.1 Gemmatimonadota bacterium
AATATCGGTTGATATGTCAAGACGCTTGATCGTCGCTCGGAATTTCCCCGCCCGCCGGCCGTCCTTTCGCGTTCCTCGTGCCGGCCTCCGGGTCGGGACGTATCTTCGCCTCTTCTCTCCTGTCCGAGACCCCATGAGGCAAGGCCGCCCTGACTTCCATGCTACGACCACCGATTCGGCGCTCCGTTTTCGTTCTGACCACCGCCCTGGCCATGGGGGTATCCGCATCCCACGTCCACGGCCAGGACGGACCCTTGTACATCGTGAACGCCAGCGTCATCGACGGTGTTGCGGACGGGCCGATCCGGGACGCGACGGTGGTCGTGGACGGCCGTATCATCACGCGGGTGGAGACGGCCCCGGTTACGGTACCCGACGGCGCCCGGGTCATCGATGCGGCGGGGCGCTATCTCCTTCCCGGTCTCATGGACGCACACAGCCATCTCGCCTCCCAGGCTGCCTATCAGCGTGCTCTCGAGTCGGGCGTGACGACCGTCCGCACGGCCGGGGTCGGCGGCTACTCAGATGTGGCCATGGGCGAGATGGTATCGGCGGGGATCTTCGCCGGGCCCGACGTGCTCCCCACCGGGGTCTACGTTACGCCGGACATCGGCGACGCGGTCTTCGCGGACCCCCGCCTCCACCGCCTGACGGGAGAAGTGCGGAGCCTCGTCGAGCTCGAGCATCTGGTCCGCGTCAACATCGACCGTGGCGCCCGGTGGATCAAAACGCGGGGCACCGAACGAGCAGGCGTCCCCACCACCGATCCGCGGGAGCAGGTCTACAACGAGGAGCAGCTCCGCACCATCGTCGAGACCGCCGCCGAGCGGGGGGTCCACGTCATGGCTCACGCACACGGCGACTCGGGGATCCGGGCCGCAGTCCTCGCCGGGGTCCGGAGCATCGAGCACGGGACCTATGCGTCGGAGGAGACTCTCCGGCTCATGAAAGAGCGAGGCACTTGGCTCGTCCCTACCCTGAGCTCCATCTCCTCGTTCGGTCAGGCGGGAGACTACGCGGATCCGCGCCTCTATCTCCGGGGACTCCACATGGCGCCACGCCGTAGGGGAACCGTTCGGCGGGCCATCGAAATGGGGATTCCGGTCGTGGCCGGCGTGGATACCAGCTACGAAGAGGACAGCTTCGCTCGCGTCTCCAGAGAGATCGGATTCCTGGTGGACGAGGGGATGTCGCCCATGAACGCGATCCGGGCGGCCACCAGCAATGCCGCCTTGATGTACGGGATCGAGGAACGGACCGGCTCGATTCAGCCGGGGCTCGAGGCGGATCTCATCCTCGTCGACCAGGACCCCACCCAGGACATCCGCTCCATACAGGACATCCTCCTCGTCATCAGCAACGGGCAGATCGCCTTCGAACGCCTCGGCCGGATCGACGGCCGGCCGACGACACCCGGACCGGTGTCGCGTTAGGCGGCCCGGGCCAAAACCCAGGGGGCACGGGCTGGCGTCTACCAGAACACCCCGTACAGCACCGCTGCCGCTGCCACAACGGCGCCGGCCATCAACCGGGCGTGCCTCGCCGGGGTGAGGTCGACGGTCGCGGTACCCTGAGACAGTCGACGCGGCTCGCTTGGGGCCAGACGGGTCATGACGCCCATGAAGAGAGAGATGGCCAGGAACGTGATGGCCATGTGGTGAAGGAAGGCCACATCCGGAAACCACCAGAGCAACAGCCCGTAGACGGGAACTCCCAGCACCATTCCGCCCTTCGCAGCAACGGGCGGGGTCCTGGGACTGAGCAGGCCGAAGGCGAAGACCGCCACGATCCCCGGGGAGATGAATCCCCAGAACATCTGGATGTACTGGAACACGCTACCGGCCGAAGCCACCACCGGAGCCCACAAGCATCCTACGACGACCAGGGTGGCCGTGGTCCATCGACCCACCTTCACGAGCACGGCCTGGGAGGCGTCCGGAGCTCGATACTGCTTGAACAGGTCGATGGTGAAGATTGTCGCCGCCGAGTTCAGGATCGAATCCAGTGAGCTCATCACCGCACCGAAGAGCGCGGCAAACATGACCCCCGTCAGTCCTGCAGGGAGGAGCTCCCGGATCAGGATCGGATACGCCTGGTCCGCGATGGTGATCTGATCGGCGTACAGTTCCGCAGCCATGATACCCGGGAACACGATGATGAACGGGATGAGGAGCTTGAGTCCGGCTGCGAAGAAGATGCCCTTCTGGGCCTGCGCCAAGGACTCGGCCGCGAGGGTTCGCTGGGTGATGAACTGGTTGAGACCCCAGTAGAACAGGTTGGGGATCCAGAGTCCCCCCACGAACACGGCCAACCAGGGCATCTCGGGATGATTCAGCGGCAACACCGTGTGGAGCTTGTCTCCGGACACTTCCAGGAAGGCTCCCCACCCACCGATGGCGCGAAACGCGAGGAGGGTGGTCAGGAGACCGCCCAGCAGCAGGGTCACGCCCTGTATCAGGTCGGACCACACCACGGCTCTCAGGCCACCCACAACGGTGTAGAGCCCGGCAAGGATCCCGATCAACCAGATCCCGTACAGTGTCGGGATTCCGAACACGGCCTCCAGGGCCAGGGACCCGGAGTAGAGAACCGTGGCCAGGGCGACCAGCACATAGGCCAGCATCATGTAGGTGGCCATGAGCGTCCGGGCCGCCACGTCGTACCGGTACTCCAGGTACTCCGGGATCGTGTAGATGCCCAGACGAAGGAAGGTGGGCACGAACCAAAGACCGACGAGCACCAGTGTGACTGCCGCCATCCACTCGTAGCTGGCGATGGCAAGGCCGAGATCGTACCCCTGCCCCGCCATTCCGACGAAATGCTCCGTCGAGATGTTGGACGCGATGAGGGAGAAGCCGATGAGCCACCAGGACAGGTTGCGTCCCGCCAGGAAGTAGTCCTCCGACGTTTCCTGACCCCGAGCGGCCCAAAGCGATACGGTGATCACGAACGCCACGAATCCGACGAACGCCACGACATCGAGTGGACTGAAGGCCAAGCCGGTTCTCCTCGACGATCGGCCGACCTGACAGCTCGGCCCGGTAAGCCCGGCTGGGGAGTCGGCCTCCTGCGCCGGAAACGCAACGCCAACCTACGGCAGCGTCAGGCAGGGCCGCGACCCGGCACCCGGGCGACTCGCCACAAGGCACCGGAGCCGATACCGTGGCGTCTCAACCGTCCACCCCGGAGCGAGCCGACCCGATGATGGAATGCCACCCTTCGCCTGGAGCGGCCCGGAAGAGGCCGACCTTGGATCACGGCCGTCCGGCGCCCTCCCTGCGGGCCGGCTTCCTGGTCCTGGCGGTTCTCCATCTCGGGCACCCGTCGGGACTCCAGGCTCAGGAATCCACAGCCTTCGTACTCGCCGGCCATGAGGTCGCGATCGAAGGAGACCTGGGGCCCTTCGCCCTCGTCACCGAGATCAGCGCGCTGGAGGACGGCCTCGAAGTGGCGCAGATCCGGCTGACCAGCGGATCGCCCGCACCACCCCCCAGTCTCTCCCTCACCTGGTCCATGCCCGCACACGGCATCTACGGGCAGTGGACCACGGCGGCCCGGTTCGACAAAGCTCTCGGGCCGGACTGGGGCATGACCGCCGTAAGCTCCATGCTGGCCCGCCACGCGCCCGTCATGGCCCTGTTCGGGAGCGACGACGGGAACCGGCTCACCTTCGCGGCCTCCGATGCCCTCAACACCGTGGTCACCCGGGCCGGCGTGCGGGAAGAAAACGCACGCGTGTACGCCGGAATCGACCTGTTCACGGAGCGTCACCAACCGGTGACCCACGTAGCCGTCGAGGTACGCTTCGACGCCCGCCGGGTCCCCTTTTCGGAAGCGCTCGCGGGCGTCGGGGACTGGTGGGCTACCCAGGACGGGTACGCGCCGGCCGAAGTGCCCGACCTGGCGCGTCTCCCCATGTACTCCACGTGGTACTCCTACCACCAGAGCGTGGACGCAGCCTCACTCCTGAAAGAGGTGGAAATCGGGAAGGCGATGGGATACGAAGCCATCATCATCGATGACGGCTGGCAGACCCTCGACAGCCAGCGCGGCTACGCCTTCACCGGGGATTGGAAGCCGGAGCGCATCCCCGACATGAAGGGGTTCGTCGACGACGTCCACGAGCGAGGGATGAAAGTCCTGCTGTGGTACGCCATGTCGCTCATGGGTGAGCGGGCCGAGGCTCATCCCCTGTTCGAAGGGAAGTATCTGCGGTATTGGGACGGCCAAAGCGCCTACGCTCTGGACCCGCGGTACCCGGAGGTCAGGGACTACATCATCGGTACGTACCGGAGCGCCATCCAGGATTGGGACGTGGACGGCTTCAAGCTGGACTTCCTGGGCTTCTTCGTCGCCACCGACACCACGGTCCTGGAGTTGGGCGAGGGGCGGGACTATGCCTCGGTCAACCGAGCCACCGACCGGCTGATGACCGACGTGATGCTCGAGCTCCGGAAGGTGAAGCCCGATGTGATGATCGAATTCCGGCAGAACTACATCGGCCCCCTCATGCGCAAGTACGGGAACATGTTCCGGGCCGGCGACTCGCCCAACGCCGCCGTCGACAACCGGGTGCGGACCATCGACCTCCGCCTTCTGAGCGGGAGCACCGCCGTCCATTCGGACATGTTCATGTGGCACTATTCGGAGCCCGTCGAGGAGGCCGCGCTTCAGTTCCTCAACATCCTGTTCTCGGTTCCCCAGTTGTCCGTCCGACTCGAAGACATCCCCGAGGATCACCGCCGAATGGTGACCCATTACACGGACTACTGGAGAAGAAACCGTCAGACACTACTGGATGGGCGGCTGACCCCCCGCAGCCCCATGGCCAACTACCCAATGGTCTCGGCGGCGACGGAGACACGGAACATCATCGCTCTCTACGACGACATGGCCGTGACGCTCCACTCCGGCCACGGAGTCGACGAAATCCACATCATCAACGCGAAAGCCTCGACACGAGTCGTGATCGACCCGGTCGACCCCCTGGGCGCCTACGGTGCGAGGACGTTCGACGTTCTGGGCCGGCAGGTCTCGGAAGAGCCCGTTTCGTTGAGCCGCGGGCCCGTGATCCTCGACGTACCCCGCTCAGGGATGGTGCAGCTCACCCGGGTGAACGACTGACACCGGCCCGTTCCGGGCGCCACGGCTTGCAGCCGTCCCTGCCGGCGGGGAGGTTAGGGTATCCGCCCGCGAGGTCTCACTTCCTGTCCTTTCACCCACCTGAGTACACCCATGCTTCAGCTCCCCTCCCTACCCCAAACGATGGTGCGTCGACGGGTTCGGCGTTTCTTGCCGGTCTTCGCCCTGACGGGCCTGGCCCTCTGTGCGTCGGCGGTCCCTTCGCATGCCCAACTACCAAGGGGCGAGGCCGTGCTCCCCGAAAACCGGGTCCTGACGCACCGGGAGCAAGATCCCCTCGTGAGGAGCCGCATCGAACAACGCTTCGACGAGCTCCTCCCCGGCCTCATGCGCAGGACCGGGTTGGACATGTGGATCATCATCTCGCGGGAGTACAACGACGACCCCGTGTTCCGTTCCATGGCCCCGCTGACCACCTACTCGTCCCGCCGCCGTACCATTCTGGTCTTCCACGACCGGGGTGAGGGCATGGGGGTGGACCGGATTTCCGTGGGCCGCTTCGACTACGACGGACTTTTCGAGGTCCATCGGACCCACAACGACTCCCAGTTCGTCGGACTACGTACGCTGGTGGAGGCTCGAAATCCCCGGCGGATCGGCGTCAATGTATCGACGTCGTGGAACCATGCCGACGGCCTGACCCACCGCCAGTACGAACACCTGATGGAGGCCCTCGGCCCCTACGGCGAGCGGGTGGAGTCGGCGGAAGCGCTGGCCGTTGGCTGGCTGGAAACCAAGCTCCCCATCGAGACGGAGCAGTACCGTCACGTCATGCGCGTCGCCCATCAGGTGATCGCCGAGGCCTTCTCGAACAAGGTCATCGTCCCTGGCGTGACCACCAACGAAGACGTGCGGTGGTATATGCGCCAGCGAGTGGTCGAGCTGGGCCTCGGCAAGTGGTTCCACCCGTCCGTGAACGTCCAGCGTCGGGGAGGCGTACCCGAAGCCGGCCCCCACGGGACGGTAATCCTCCCTGGAGACATGCTCCACACCGACTTCGGAATCGTGTATCTGGGATTCTCGACGGACACGCAACACAACGCCTACGTGCTACGGCCGGGAGAGACGGAAGCTCCCCAGGGCCTGAGGGCCGGTCTGGCAGCCGCCAACCGACTTCAGGACCTTACCATGCAACACGCCCGCATCGCCGGCACCGGGAACGAGGCGCTCCTCGCGGCCCTGGACCAGGCCCGGGCGGAGGGGCTCAACCCGAGCATCTACTGCCATGCCATCGGATACCACGGACACGCGGCAGGTCCACCCATCGGGATGACGGACTACCAGACGGGCGTGCCGGTCCGAGGCGATTATGTCTTCCACCCCGATACGTGGCACTCCATCGAGCTCAACGTCCGCCAGGCCGTGCCTGAATGGGACGGCCAGGAGGTCCGGTTTGCACTCGAGGAGGACGCGGCAATCCTCGAATCGGGTTGGGACTGGATCGATGGGAGGCAGACCGATTTCTATCTCATCCACTGAGCTCCGTTGGACCGTCCGGCCCCAACCATGGCTGGCCTTTGCCCACAGGAAAGCCGTCAAGTGGGATCACCCCCCGGCACCCTGTCCACATCGCGTTGAGAGAGAACACCATCCCATGAGTTCCATGAGTTCGATGCGCATCAAGTCCTTGATGGGCTTTCGCGGAAGTGCCGTTCTACTGCTGGTGGTCGCCGCTATTCTGCCCGGACCCCTGATCGCCCAGGGGCCGCCGGAGGATTCGGCCACAGGTCAGGCGGGCACAGTGGATTCCGCCTCGATCGAATCCGTGGAAACGCCGGAGCAGATCACCGCCGAGCAGTCGGGTACGGACGAGCGTATTCGCAATACGCTGCAAGCCGTTTTCGACCGGGTACCCTCTCTCGCCGGCGTATCGGTCACCGTGGAGGCGGGAATCGTGGGCCTCTCCGGCGTCGTCCTCGACGCCACCATCCGCGAACGAGCCGTCGAGTTGGCCTCCGGGCAGGAGGGCGTCGAGTGGGTCGAGAACGACATCGTTCTGGACACCTCTCTGTCTCGGCAGCTCGCGCCGACCTGGGGGAGACTCCGCCAGTTGGGATACGACTTCCTGGCTCGCCTTCCTCTGCTGCTCGTGGCGCTGGTGATCATCGTCCTGGCGATGGGGGTGGGGGCCGCTCTGGGAAAGTGGGGAGGGCCGCCCTGGATCAGGAGCGACAACCCCTTCCTGCGCAACCTGGTCGGGCGGGCCATCCAGCTCGCGGTCGTCCTGGCCGGGCTTCTCGTGGCCCTGGACCTTCTCGACGCAACCGCGCTCGTGGGTGCGGTGGCCGGAACGGCCGGACTTGCCGGACTGGCGCTGGGCTTCGCGTTCAAGGACATCGTCGAGAACTATCTCGCCGGACTCCTTCTCGCGCTGCAAAGGCCCTTCGAGAAGAACGACCACGTGGTTGTGGAAAGCCATCAGGGCAAGGTGGTTCGCCTCACGCCCCGGGAGACCATCCTCATGACCCCCGACGGGAATCACATACGTCTGCCCAATGCCGTAGTGTTCCGAAGCCCCATGCTCAACTACACGCGCAACCCGCTGCGGCGCTTTCAGTTTGATGCGGGAATCGGACCCGTCGACGACCTCGCACTCGCCCGTAAGGCGGGACAGGAGGTGATGCGGGAGATGGAAGGCGTTCTGGACGACCCCCCGCCCCAGGCGCTCGTGATGGAGCTCGGGGAGTCATGGGTTACGGTTCGGTTCATGGGGTGGGTGGATCAAAGAGAAGCCGATTTCGGCCGGGTCCGCTCCGAGGCGATCCGCCTCGTCAAGTTGCGACTCGAGGCCGCGGGCGTGTCTCTCCCCTCGCCGGAGTACCTGGTGCGATTCGATGGGGCCGGCGCCGACGTGAAGGCGGGCGCGGGTGTGGCCGCTCCGGCCGAGGGTGCACCCCATTCCCCCACTCCGGGATTTCAGAAAGCCGACGTGCGCCACCAGCAGGCCGACGTCTCCCTGGACGATTCGGTCGACCGTCAGATCGCCGAGGACCGTCTCCAGAGTCAGGAAGAGGACCTCCTGGA
>JAHEKK010000001.1 GCA_024638395.1 Gemmatimonadota bacterium
GCGCAGCCTTTTCCCATCAGCCCCGGGACCGTGACCAACTGCTGGACATTCTCCGTGAGGCATGTGACCTGGGCATTGTCGATGCCGACGCGCTTGCAGGTGAGGAAGGGCACGACGGTGTCCAGCCCGGGGCCGCCGCCCAGATTCCCGCTCAGATGGGCCAGACTCTCCTCCTCGGAAGAGCCTACCGCATCGTCGGTGAGGAAGACGGGCACGCCACGCCGGGAAAGGCCGCGAATGCCGTGGTTCATGTCGATCCACACGTCCATGCCCCTGGAGGCGTCCAGCCCGGACCGAGGCGGCCGGAGCTCCACAGACAGGGAGGGCGTGGGCTCCTCCAAGACCTGGAGAAGCCGACTCACGGACAGCCCGCCACCAACGAGGCGAGCTCCTCCGGGTCCGTCGGAAGGGCCGCCGTCAGCACATCGATCCCGTCGTCCGTCACGAGCACGTCGTCTTCGATCCGCACGCCGATCCCCTCGAGTTCCGGCCGGGCGGGGCAGGAGCCGGGACGGAAGTACAGGCCCGGCTCCACCGTGAAGACCATACCTGGCTCCAGCCCCAGGGGACCCTCCGAGGTTCGATGGTACCCCGGATCGTGGGTGTCCAGACCCAGCCAGTGGGAGGTGCGGTGGGGATAGAAGGGCCGGTAGGTCCCGTCTTCGAGGATCTCGTCCACCGATCCCGTCAGCGCCCCAAGGCTGAGCAGCCCCTCCACCAGCAGCCGGGTCGTCGACTCGTGAAGGGCCTCCAGACTGGTGCCCGGGCCGGCGGCGCCCAGGGCCTGCCGCTGAGCCGCGAGCACGGCGGCGTACACCTCCCCGCCCGGACCCTCGAAGTGCCCGGACGCCGGAACCGTACGCGTCACGTCGGCGGCGTAGTACCCGACCTCCGCGCCGGCGTCCATCAGGACGAGGTCGCCCTCGGCGACGTGCCCGCCGTTCTCGACATAGTGAAGCGTGCACCCGTGGACGCCGGCACCGACGATCGTCGCGAAGGCCGGCCCGTCGGCGCCGCCCCGCCTGAAGCCGGCCTCCAGGAGGGCCTCGATCTCCCATTCGCCGACGCCGGGCGAGACGCCGGCCAGTCCCTCCCGAAACGCCTCCACCGTGACTTCGGCGGCTCGACGGATTCTTGCCAACTCCGCGTCGTCCTTCCGCATTCGCATGGGATCAAGGACCGCACCGGGGTCTGCGAGCACGTGAGCTCCGGAGCCGCTTCGGAACCGGCGGGATCGGCCTTGGGACAGGGCCTTTCGGACCACTGCGTCACACTCGGGGCTCGCTCCCAGGCGATAGTAGATCCGGTCGGCTCCCGAGAGCAGTCCGGGACCCTCTTCCGCAAGGGACCCGAGAGGGCGAACCTCGTCGGCCCCGGTCCGCTCCCTGGCCTCCTCCAGTGACATCCTGGGACCCGTCCACAGGTCCACGTCCGGATCGGGCTCTCGAAGGAAGAGGACCAGGCGGGGTCCGCCGCCCATGCCGCTCAGGAGGGCGACGCAGTCCGGAGAGTCCCAGCCGGTGAGGTAGTACAGCTCCGAGTCCGGCCGGTACCGGTACTCCGAATCCCCGTTCTTGAAACGTACCGGTGACGAGGGGAGCACCATGACACCGTCGGGAAGCCGCGCCGCAGCGAAGGCCCGTCGTTCGGAAAAGGGATGTGGGGGGAGGGAAATCACCTGAGGCCGTCTGCAGGCTGGGCCCTGGGCGGCTCCTGGATAAGATAGTGGACGAACCAGCTTCGAATCCGTTCGAGTCGGTCCACCAGCAGCCACGGCTCACCGGTTCGCGACAGCCCGTGGGAGGAGCGCGGATAACGCACCAGTTCCACCGGCACGCCCAACTTCTTCAACGACATGAACCATTGCTCGCCGTCGCCAATGGGGGTCCTGTAGTCCTGCTCGGAGTGGATGATGAGCGTGGGGGCCGTCACATTCTCCACGTAGGAGATGGGCGACAGGCGACGGTACAAGTCACGCTGCTCCCACGGGGGTCCGTAGAACTCGTACTCGGTGAGGCGTTGGGCGTCCGACGTTCCCCACCAGCTCTGCCAATTGGTGATGGACCTGGAGGAGACCGCCGCGTGGAAACGGTCGGTGGTGGCCGTGAGCCAGTTGGTCATGAAGCCCCCGTAGCTTCCCCCGGAAACGCCGATCCTGGCGGGATCGATCTCCGGGTAGGCGGCCAATGCCGCGTCCACCCCCGTCAGATAGTCCTCCCGGTCGACGATGCCCCACTCTCCTCGGGTGGCATACTGGAACGCGTGTCCATAACCCGACGAACCCCTGGGATTCGTGTACAGGACGAAGAACCCAGCAGCCGAAAGGACGTGGAACGTCGGGAAGAACGTGTTGCCGTAGGACGAGTGGGGCCCGCCGTGGATTTTGAGGATCATGGGGTAGGAGCCGCCGGGGCGGAATCCCACGGGCTTCACGACCCAGCCATGGATCTCGGTCCCGTCCTCCACACTCCAGGTGAGCTCCTCGGCCGGCATCAGAGTGACGTCGGCCAACCAACCGTCGTTGAAACGCGTGGCCTTCTGTTCGGTGGACCCGTCACCTCGCGCCACATACAGCTCCGTCGGGCTCGCCGCGTCGGTGGCCACGAAAGCCATCACGTCCTCGGCATCCGAAAAAGAAAACGACGAGAGGCGCCTCGGGCCCGTCGTGATCTGGACAGGATCACTTCCGGGGGCGACCTGGAAAAGGTGCTCGTCCCCTCTGATCCCCGCTTCAAAGGTCAGAGCCGCCCCCGAGGCGGCCCATCGAGGAGGGCCCGGCGCAAGGTCCCAATTGGCGGTCAGGCTCTGAGGCTGTCCCCTGAAGTTGCCGTCGGCACCCAGCTCCGCCACCATGAGATCCGTCTCTGCCCCCCGCTCCGGGGTGGACAGGAAGGCGATCTGGCTACCATCGGGTGAGACGGCGGGATCGCTCTCGGATCCGGGGTTGCTCGTGAGTCGACGTACCGTCCCTCCGCCGACGCCCACTGCCCAGATATCATCGGTCAGCGTGGCGTTCAACTCGTCGTCCTGGCTCTCGTCTCCGGTGAAGAACAGCACCCGCCCGTCCGCTGACCATGCCGGCTCCCCGACGTCAAAGGACAGGCTCGTGATCTGCCGTGGCGTGCCCCCGACCGCGTCGACCACCATCAGTTGGCGCTTGTCTCGTGTCGAGAAGTGGGGTTGCAGCGCCAACCGACCGTCCTGCTTGTAGCGGATGGAGGTGATGACCCGGCCATCGAATCGCTCGGGGGCGAGCGTACGGGTCACCGCGTCGGGGGCAATCCATCCGTCGCGATCCTCGTCTCCTTCGCCCTCGTCCTCGTCGGGGGCCCTCACGAACGCGATGGCCGTGCCGTCAGGGGACCATACGGGTGGCCCGTCTATACCCTCCAGGTGAAACGCCTCGCCACCGGGTCCGTCCACGCGGAGAAACCAGATGGGGTTGGGATCGTCGCCGCGACGGGACGTAAAGGACAGTAGCGTGCCGTCTGGAGACCATCGGGGACCGGATGACTCTTCATTGGGGCTGGTGATCCGGAAGGCCTCACCGTTCGGACGCCCCGCCTGGAGGGGCTGGAGCCAGATCTCGCTGTGCCGTCGGTTCTCTTCTTCCACCACCGTGGTCACCACGAAGGCCACGTGCCCGCCGCCGGGCGAGACGGCAACATCGCCCACCGCGACCAGGTCGTAGTATCGGCCGGGCGTGTACCCCTCCTGGGCGGCGGCCGTACCGGCAGCCACGAGGAGAAGACCCATGACACCGGCTGCACGAAGCAGGGTACCAATTCGACTGAGATCACGGTCCATGAGACGCTCCGGTCCTGCGGGCTTGCGTGTGCCGGACGGGGGCCTCGCGCAGGCCCCATTTCCCTTCACCGGGGAAACACGCCAAAGTAAAGTCCAAGACCGACTTGTCTCAAGCTTCGTGAGCCGACAGGTCAACGAACCCCAGACGTACATGTACCACACCATGTCCGACATCGAGCGTCCCCACCTCTCCCGGCAGGTACCTATGTCCCTGCAGACTCCCAGGGTCCTACTACCGATCCTGGCGCTCCTTTGTGTCGCGACCGGGTGGAATTCCCTGGAGGCCCAGACCGTGACGGGCCGACTCACGGACGACAGTGGGGAGGGGCTCGAGGGCGCCATGGTGCGGCTCCTCGACCGGGAGGGCGAAAGCACGACGCAGGCACTTACGAACGCGGCGGGGAATTTCGAGCTCGATGGGGTACCCGGCGAGTACCGTCTGCGAGCCGACCGGATCGGCCACGCCAGTAGCTTCTCCGATTGGTTCATCCTCGCCGAGGGGGAAACGGTATCCGTTTCCCTGTCTTCGGCCGTTGAAGCGATTCGTCTGGGATCCATCGACGTGGAAGCCGACCGGAGGTGCCGGGTTCGACCCGAGGAGGGACTGGCGGTCACACAGGTGTGGGACGAGGCGCGGAAGGCCCTGGCGGCGGCCGCCTGGACCCAGGAGCGTGGCGTCTACCGTTATGAGATGATGGACATCACCAGGTCCCTGGACCGGGACGGGCGCCGGGTGCTCGACGAGGAGCGCTCGTTCAACCAGGGCTACAGCCGGGCTCCGTACATATCGCTCCCGGCCAACACCCTGGCGGAAGCCGGATTCGTGACCGAGGACGAGCAGGGACTGGCCTTCTACGCCCCAGACGCAGCGGTTCTCCTGTCGGACGAGTTTCTCGATACACATTGCTTTCGCCTGCGCCAGGGCGAGGACGAGGCCGAAGGCTTGATCGGACTCGAATTCGAGCCCACCCGGGGACGTCGCGTGACGGATATCGAGGGGACGCTGTGGATCGACCCGAACACGACGCTCCTTCGATGGCTCGACTTCCGGTACACGAATCTCCCGTTCCCCGACGAGCTCCAGAGCGGCCTCGTCGGCGGCCGGGTCGCGTTCTCCGCCCTACCCAACGGAACCTGGATCGTGAGCCAATGGCGGCTCCAGATGCCGCGGTCCGGCACGCGACGAAACGACCTCACGGGTCAGCGCTATGCCTACCTGGAGGGCTACGCGGTCCAAGGAGGCCAGGTCCTTCGCGTCCACGGCGAGGAAGGCACGGTCGCGCTGTCCGAGCAGGAGGGCTCCCGGATCACGGGTGCCGTGTTCGACACGTTGCGAGCCGGGGGACTCGAAGGAGCTCGGGTCTATGTCCTCAATACCGGGATCGAGGCCGTAACGGGCTTCGACGGCCGCTTCACCATCGGCGGCCTGGATCCAGGCGTGTACGACGTCACCTTCGGGCACCCCTACTTCGACGAGCTCGGGTACGTGCCCCTGCCCTACCCTGTGGAAGTCGGCCAGGACACGGTGGCGCAGGTGACCTTCCTCGCTCCGCCGAAGCGCCGGATCGTGGACGAGCTCTGCCAGGACGACCCGCGACCCGACACCCGCGGGATCGCGGCCGGCCAGGGTGTCCATGATGCCAATGCCATTCTCATGGGTCAGGTCACGGACGAAGGCGGAACCCCCGTGGCCGGCGCCGCCGTGCGGGTGTTGTGGAGGGAGTGGAGTGTCGATTTCCGGGAGGATCAACCCTCCAGCGACGATCTGGTGAACGAGGGCCGCCTGGGCGCCGTTGCCATCACGGGGCCAACGGGACTCTACCGCGTTTGCTGGGTCCCCGCCGACGTACCCCTCCAGGTCACCGTGTTGGAGCGACTCGAAGACCTCGATCCCGGACGTCAGACGGCTTTCCGCAACCTCATCGAGTTGGGCGCCGCGCGGCGGGAGCAATTCACGATTCCCGGAAGCAGCCAGTTCGCCACCCGGAACCTGGAGCTGAGCCTGGAACGCACCGGCACCATCGAGGGGCGTGTGACCGGCGTCGAGGACCTGGCCGGGGCGGTGATCCATCTGGTGGAGCTGGACCGCCGGGTTGCCCTGGAGCCCGACGGCAGCTTCGTGTTCGACGCCGTCCCGACGGGTGATCTGACCGTCGAGATCACGGCCGACGGGCACACCGTGCGAAGATCCGTGGAGGTCCGGGCCGGAGAATCGGCCGTTGTCGACGTCACGCTCCCGGATGCCACCATCCTATCCCCGTCCCCGACGCGCTGACCCCGAGCCTACATGACTGCCATCCTCCACACGCTCGCGCAGCCCATGCGCACGTCCCTGACCGCTGCCTGGCTGCTGCTTCTCCCCGTGGCGACGGCGGCCGGCCAACAGCAGGCGGCGCCGGACACCATTTCGCTTCGGCCTTTGTCCGTCACCGTGCTCCGTACCCCGACGCGCTTGGACCGGGTCCCGTTCTCGGCGTCCGTCATGGCCGGTGCCGAGCTCCGGGAGGGCACGACCGGCCTCTTCATCGGTGAAGCCCTGCAGGGCCTACCCGGAGTGCGGGTGCAGAATCGCTTCAACCCGGCCGTCGGGGAGCGCATCTCCATCCGGGGGTTCGGCGCCCGCGCCCAGTTCGGAGTACGGGGGATCAAGATCCTCGTCGATGGCATTCCGGCCACCCTTCCCGACGGCCAGTCCACCCTGGATCACCTGGATCTGGGATCCCTGGGCCGGGTCGAAGCCCTCAGGGGACCGGCGGCGGCCCTGTACGGCAACGGTGCGGGGGGAGTCTTGCAGTTCGAGAGCTCAGGCCCCCATGCCGGACCCTACCGCCAGGACGCCGCCGTGGTCGTGGGCTCCGACGGCCTGATGCGCCTACAAGCCACGGGGTCGGGGACGGCTGGCAGCACCGGCTTTCGTTTCAGCGTCGGGCGCACGAGCTTCGACGGATTCCGCACCAACGAGGGCGGCGCCCCCGACCCATACAGCGGCGGGGACCGCACGACTCTGAACGGCTTTGTCGGCCTCCCGTTCTCCGGCGGTGAATTTCAGGCCCAGCTGTCCGCCCTGGACATGGACGCGCTGAACCCCGGCTCCCTCCCCGCCGATCTCTACGCCGAAGGCAGCAACCAGGCCTGGGGGTTCAACGTGGCGCAGGGCGCGTTCAAGGCCGTTCGCCAGGGACAGCTCGGACTCCGCTGGACCGGCCCCGTCGGGAGCCTCAGCGGTACCCTCTCCGCGTACGGCGTTCGGAGGGAATTGGACAACCCCATCCCCAATACCGTCATCGACCTGGACCGGAACGCCGGGGGCGTGCGAGCCTCGGCAGCCCATAGCTGGCCTACCGCCGCGGGCGAGATTCGACTCGATGTCGGCGTGGAGGGTGAGATCCAGTCGGATGCGCGGAAGAACTTCGCCAACGAAGGCGGGGGCGTCGCCGGCCTCCTGACCCTGGACCAGGACGAGCGGGTCAGGAGCGGGGGCATCTTCGCGCAACTCCACGCACCTCTGTCCGCCCGGCTGTCCATCATCGGCGCCCTTCGATACGAGAACGTCTCCTTTCGTGCGGAAGACCAATTCTTCGGGACCGGCGAGCCGGACGACAGCGGGGAACGGACCATGACGGGGGTCAATCCGTCGCTTGGGGCCCACCTGGCCATGGGAGACCACGGTGTGTTCGTGTCCGTGGCCCGGTCATTCGATACCCCGACCACGACGGAGTTGGCGAACCGCGAGAGCGGCGCCGGGGGCCTGAATCCGCAGCTGGATCCTCAGCGTGGATGGTCCGTAGAGGGAGGGATCCGGGGCACCCTCGCCGGCCGATTGGCCTACGACCTGGCCGCGTTCTCGACCTGGCTGACCGATGAGCTCATCCCGTTCGAGGTCGAATCGGCTCCGGGCAGGACCTTCTTCCGTAACGCCGGCCAATCCAAGATCCAGGGAATTGAAGCCTCGGCCCGAGCGGTGCTGGTCCCTGGGCTGACCCTCCTCACCAGCTATTCGTGGGTGGACGCCCGGTTCTCCGACTTCGTCGTCGACGGCGAGAGCTTGAACGGGAATCGAGTCCCAGGGGTCGCGCCGCACCGTCTCGACGCACGTCTGAGAGGCCAGAGGGGGCCGGTCTTCGCCGAAGTGCGAATGGAGCACCGGGGAGCCGTCCCCGTAGACGACGGCAACGCCAGCGAGGCCGACGGCCACACTCTGCTGGACCTGAGGGCCGGGGGGACGGACGTCCAGGCCGGACCGCTACGTATCTCCCCCTTCGTGGGCGTCACCAACGTCACCGACGAGCGGTACGTGACGTCCGTCGTGGTCAACGCCTTCGGGGGGAGGTTCTACGAACCCGGCCCGGACCGCGGATTCTACGTGGGGATGAGTCTCGCCGTGGAGCGGCGGTAGAGACCGCCGCATCCGCCTGCGATCCCACGGAAGCTCTGCTAGTGGCCGCAGCGCCCCGGGCGGTCGACGAGCCAGAGCCCGTTGGCCACCGGGCGCTCGCCGGCGGGATCGGAGGGGCTGTTCACCACCTTCCCCCGTACCCACATGGTCGACGACCCGCCTCCATCGAGGTTCACGGCATCCTCCACGCCCAACTCATGGAACAAGGCCGCGAGCTCCGGCAGGGACATCCCGACCGATTCACCGCTTCTCCCATCCACCACCACCAACCAGAGCATTCCCGTGTCCCGGTCGATACCCGCTGCGGTCCGCGGATGACGGGCTGCGGCAAAAGAGGGCCGAGCCGCGACCTCCAGATCACCCACGACCTCGCCGCCGCGGATCAACAGAGGGAAGCCGCCGATGACATCGACGTCGTTGCCCGGGCGCGACTCGGCTCCGTATTCGCCCCCCCGCCCCTCCCCTCCGGCGACGCCGATCCACGGGCCGCCCTCGGGACTCCAGGCCAATGCTGGGCGGGCTCCCGGACGATGCGTGGTCTCGGAGGTCTCCGGGCCGATGGGGAGGCCTGCGTCCGTGAAGAAGTCGCCATTCACGCCGGCGTAGGGGATCCCGTCCACCCGAGGCACCAAGGCCGAAACCGCCGTGCGTTCGCGGCCCGCGTCCCCACCTTCAGGTGCCGGCGTAACGACCATCTCCAGATCGCACCGCAGACCTTCACTCGCCACGAGGTGGAGCTGCCACGGCCCCTCGGGTGAGGTGACGGCAAAGTAGGTGGCTCCATCGGCCACCCGCACCCCACGCACCGAGTCGACCGCGAGGAAGGCGGCCGCGCCGCCGGGGAACGGCGACGGGAGCAGGGAGGGCCGATCCGGAGCGGCGCAGGCGGCCAACAGGAGCACCAAAGCGGTGGATCGACCGCTCGCCCGGGAGAGAAGGTGGGTGCGCCAGTTTTGATTCACGGAGCGGCCTGAAAGGGTTCGGGGTGGGGACTTCGCAGATCAAGGTAACGGGGGTATACTCGTGCGCCATGCCCGATCCCCGACTCCGGCGACTCCGCCCGATCCTCCCGACTCTGCTGCTCGTTCTCGCCCTCCCGGGTGAAGGCGAGAGTCAGGTTCGATTCGGCGTTTCGATGGGAGGAGCCGGCACCGTCGCCCTGGTCATCGAAAGGCGTTGGGACCACCAGGGCCTCGAAGTCCAGGTCGGTACATGGGGCTTCTCCGATGTGAGCATAGCCGTCACGGGCAAGCAATACGTCGGGTCGAACGCGGTGGAGCCCTTCATCGGGCTGGGCCTTTGGGGCCTGGTGGCCTTTTCGGAGGAGGGGACCGGCTACGGCCTTATTGGACGCGCCCCCCTGGGAATCGACTGGAACTTCGCGGGAGCCCATTCCGCGGCCCTCACGGTGTACCTGAATCGGGCCCTCGCGCTCCGCCGGCCCGACCCGGAGGACCAGCGTCCCCCCCGCAGTAGCCTGATTCCCCTGCCGGAGTTCAGCTACCGCTGGCTCAACCGCTAGGGGATGCCACCACCGAGGCCGGGCCTCGCAGCCTGCGGCTGAAATCCTCCCTCAGACTTCCTCGGCCTCGTCCCACGTCTCGGACCAGAAGCGTTCCTCCGCCTCCCTCACCTCGTCCAGATCCAGAGGATCGTCGTCTACCTTCAGCCTCCCGGTGGCCAGGATCTGGTCGATGTCCTCATCCGAGAGGAGGGTCCCGACACGACCGGTTCGCCGCATGAATCGCCAACGGATGGCGAGTCCGGCCAAGAGGCTGAGAATGGCCAACGCCATCAGCACGTACAACTCCACCAGCATCGTCCGCCCTCAGTCGGTAGGGGTCATGCCCACGTACTTGAGCCCACTGCCCGTGTTGAACAACACGACCTCGTCGGCAGGATCGACCAAGCCCATCTCCATGAGTTTCGGCACCGCCGCGGCGACCGCGCCGCCTTCCGGTGCCGCGAAGACCCCGGTTGCGGCGCCCATGATGTGTACCCACTCAGCCATCTCGCTGTCCCGGACCGCCACGGCACCGCCTCCCGAGGCACGAAGGGCCTGAAGGATGAGGAAGTCCCCCACCGCCCCCGGCACGCGCAGGCCGGAAGCGTACGTGCGGGCCCCCTCCCAGGTCGTGGCGTGGGTGTCTCCCGCCTCCCAGGCCCGCACCATCGGCGCACACCCGGCGGCCTGCACCGTGAACATCTTGGGGCGCTCGGACCCGATCCAGCCCAGGGCCTCCATTTCCTCGAAGGCCTTCCACATGCCGATGAGTCCGGTCCCTCCTCCGGTGGGGTAGACGATGGCATCGGGCAACCGGCCCGCGAGCTGTTCAAAGAGCTCGTAGCCCATGGTCTTCTTTCCCTCCACACGGTAGGGCTCCTTCAGCGTGGAGAGATCCCACCAACCATGCTCGTCACATCCGGCTCGGACCACCCTGCCACAATCGCTGATCAGGCCGTCGAGAAGCTGAAGATCCGCGCCCAGGGCCCGGATTTCCGCCAGGATCGGTGCCGGCGTGTCCTTGGGTACGACGACGTGTACCGGGAGGCCGGCGGCGGCGCCGTAGGCAGCGCTGGCGCTTCCGGCATTCCCCGCCGAGGGGATCGCCAGGGCCGTGGCACCCAGTTCCTTCGCCCTGGAAACGGCCAGGCATAGCCCCCGGTCCTTGAAGGATCCTGTGGGATTCTGCCCTTCGTCCTTGATCCAGACCCTCTCGACGCCCAGGCGGTCGGCGAGTGAAGGCGCCGCGAGAAGTGGCGTGAACCCCTCCCCCAGCGAGATCCGGCAGGCCGCGTCACGGACGGGAAGCACCTCCTCATAACGCCAAAGAGACGCAGGCCGATTCGTCAGAGTCGACGGCGTGAATTCGGCGGCGAGGGAGTCCAGATCGTAACGGGCAAAGAGCGGCTTCCCGGCAGGGGACAGCCCACGGAGGCTTTCGGACTCATAGGTTTCTCCGGTCGCGGTGCATTCGAGATGGGTTGCGCCACCCCGGGTCCGGACCGTCATTCCTTGTGGCATTGAAATCCTTCCGTGAATACGCCGATTCCGAAACGTCCATGGTAGCACGTGAAAACCCGGATCGGGAGCCCGAAACGCAGACAACCCCCTCGGGGTACTCGGGCATCATACGTAGCGCAACAGGAAGGTACACCCGACGCGCGCCGAGCAGGCCGCACGACGGACCCACGGGGAGCGGACCGACCATAGAAGCACAACTCATCCAGCGGGCGAGCCAGGGGGACGGTCGGGCCGTCCGAGCCCTCTACGACCGGTATGCCCCCCGGGTGTATGCCGTCGTGCGACGGATCGCCGGAGACGACGATCTGGCTCAGGACTATGCCCAGGAGGCGTGGATAAGGGCGATCCGAGCCCTCCCCAGCTTTCGTGGTGACTCCCGGTTCTCGACCTGGTTGCATCGGATCGCCGTCAACTCGGCACTCCAGGCGGTGCGCAAGGCGCGGACCCGTAGCAAGCGGGAGGGTCAGCCGCCGGATGTGATTCCGGTAGCGCCCCAGGTCGGAGACGTGCTGTTGGAGAAGAGACTGGAAATGGCACTGGACCAGCTCCCGGAAGGGATGCGTCGGGTCCTGATCCTCCACGATGTGGAGGGATACACCCACGAGGAGATCGGCAACACCCTGGGGGTGACCGCAGGCACGTCGAAATCCCAACTATTCAAAGCGCGAGCGAAGATGCGTGCTCTGCTCCGCTCGGACGAGGCACGACACGAAGGAATCGAAGCATGGAACGGTTGAGTCTCGAAGCACTGGCCCGTCTCGTAGATGAGGCGCCGACCGACGAGGAGAAGAAGGTCCTTGCGGCGAACCCCGACCTCCAGAGGGAGCTGGAAGCCCTCGAGGAGCAGACCCGGGCGCTGAAAGACCTCCCAGCGGTCTTCCCTCCCCCGGAGGGATGGCACGAGCTGGAAGCCCGCCTGGTGGAGGAAGGCCTGGTCCGACCCACCGGTCGTGGGCGGGCGTCGTCGCGGTGGGTGCTCCAGGCCGCCGCAGGCATGATCCTCTTCCTGGGAGGAGCAGCCATGGGAACGGCTCTTTCCGGAGGCCCCGGAAGTCCTGCGACGGCGGCGACGGGTCCGTACGACTCCGTGGAGGAGGCGGTCCAGGCGGTGGAAGTCGCGGAACGCCGATACCTTCAGTCCGTGGGAGCGTATCAGCAGACGGTCCGGGCTCAGGACGGCACCACGGCCACCACGCGTGACCCCGCGTCCCGTTTTGCCGCCCTCGAAGCTCTCCTGGCAGCGAGTCAGGCGGCCGTGCGCGAGTCTCCGGCCGACCCCTTCTTCAACGGCATCCTGGTCAACACGCTGATGGAACGTCAACAGACGCTCCGCCAGATCAGCGGGGACAACTGGTACTGATGAAGCTCCGCCGTCCGGTCTTGAGTGCAGCGCTCGTTTGGGCGGCTCTCGCCCTGGGGGCTTCCGGTCTTCAGGGGCAGGAGCCGCCACGGGCGTGGTTGGGCGCCATGTTGGACCTCAGGTACACGGCCGCGCCACGACCCGGCGAGGACGCTTTCCACCTGATCGTCGATGCTGTCCACGACGGGGGACCGGCCGAAACGGGCGGCTTGCTCCCTGGAGACCGCATCGTGGCCGTGGAAGGGACCCGGCTCACGTACGGCACATGGATGCGGTCGTACGGACGGCTTCAACCCGGCGACCCCCTGAGCCTCCGGGTCCGTCGTCGGGACGGCCAGTTCCACGATCTGGTCCTCGTAGCCCAGGCCCGGCCCGATTCCCTCGCCCGAGGGAGCGTGGTGGAGACCATCGCCACGGCTCGAAGCCGCTTCTTCCGTAGCGTGGACTCCCTCCTGGTGGTGGTTACCGCGAACATCGAAGCCGGCGGGTCGTCGCAGACGTTGAGAGTCCGCGTGCGCCGTCCGGGCGAGGAGCCCGGGGCACTCGACTCTCTCCGGGTACTGCAGGAGGGTCTGCGAGAGCGCCTCCGGTCCATCGAGGGCCCCTCGTCTGCGCCGCGGCTGCTCAGAGCGACCCAAGACGTGGCCCTGCCCCAGGTGATGGCCCCCTGGGTGGCGGGGGACGCCTACATTCTCGGAGGGGCTCAGGCCCGCACGGTCGACGGCAGTCTGGCGACCTTCTTCGGAACGGGCGAAGGCGCCCTGGTCACCAACGTGCTCGCCGGGAGCCCGGCGGCCCAGGCCGGGTTCCTGCCGGGCGACGTCATCGCCGCGGTGGGAAACCGGGCCATCCCTTCCGCCGAATACCTGCGGGAGGTCCTCGCCGTGGTGCCGACGCCGTTTCGCGTTACGGTGATCCGCCAGGGAAATGCCGTCGTGCTGAGCTTTCCCGAGCCCGACGGTCCGTAGGGGACCCTATCGTCCCGCCCGGGAAGGGCTCGCTGAGTTTGCCCCCGCGGAGCCGCCAGGCGGTTTTTGTGACACCGTTGAAGCGGTCAGTAGGTCATCCGGCCTCCCCCACTACAGTCGCGCCTATCCCTCGCGACAAGGTCGATCCGAAGGAGCGTCCTTCGGTGTCGTGCCCGGGGGTCACTGATGCCCGACGACTGGGTTGGAGTTCGAGCTGAAGACTTCCGGTGGATGCGGAGCGCCATTCGTGCGGGGGGCGGCAGACCCGTCGATTGACAGCTCGTCAATTGCGGGAAGCCCGTTTGGCCCATCGAGCATGCTGTAGCGGTTCGAGTGACCTTCCGCCGACATGCAACCCCGGCCCACGCCACTCTGACCTCCTCTGGTGAGGTCGATCGTCCATTGGCCCGCACCGCGAGTCACGCCAGTACGATCCACCCCGTCACAAACGTCTCTCGGCACTACACTTAGAGGCAGCGCGGCGGCGATTCTCCTGACCGGTCGATTGGTCTCGATCCACCCCTGAGGCGGCGACCCTACTCGTACCGGAGGGCGTCGATGGGGTCCAGGATGGCGGCCCGCCGGGCAGGCCAGATCCCGAAGAACAGGCCGATCCCCGCCGAGAAGATCAGCGCGATGACCACGGCTTGAGGAGCGATCACCGTGTCCCAACTGGCAAATCGGGTGATGAGACTGGCCCCTCCAACCCCGGCAAGGACGCCCAGCACGCCTCCCAGCACGCAGAGCACCAGGGCTTCCACCAGGAACTGGAGGAGGATGTCGGTCTTGGTGGCTCCGAGAGCCTTCCTCACTCCGATCTCCCGGGTCCGCTCCGTCACGCTCACGAGCATGATGTTCATGATCCCGATGCCGCCCACCAGAAGGCTCACGCCGGCGATGCCCGCCAGAAGCAACGTGAAGGTCTCGTTGGACTCGTTGAACGTCTGGAGGATGTCGGAGGAGTTCTGGATGCTGAAGTCGGCTTCTTCGCCGGGGGGTAGACGGTGTTGGCGCCGCACGACCCGGTCGATGTCTGCCCAGGCTGCGTTCAACTGCTCTGGAGAGGGCGCCGCCACGTAGATCGAGCGGAGCCGGTCCCGGTTACCCATCACCCGGTACATGGCCGTGGACAGGGGGATGAAGATCTGATCGTCGGGCTGCATCCACGCCGCTCCACCCTTCTCCTCGAGGACTCCGATCACTTCGAAGGGAATGCCCCGGATCTGGATGGTGCGGCCGACCAGGAGGCCCGGGGGCGTACCCAGGTCCTCGGGGACGTTGGCGCCCAGGACCGCCACCCGCCGGCGGCCCTGCAGCTCGCCCTCGTCGAACCAGCGGCCGTTGGCCATGGAGTGGTTGTAGATGTCGTAGTAGGACGGCCAGGTACCGACCACGGAGTTGGACGAATTCCAGCGCTGGTAGGAGACCTGGAGGCGGGACTCCAACTCGGGGGCGATGTCGTAGATGTGGCCGAGCTCGGTTCGCAGGGCGTAGGCATCGTCCTCGTCCAAGCGCCGGTTGCCGCTGGCCACGCCGCGGAAGAACCCCTGTCCGGGCCGAACCGTGAGGACGTTGGTGCCCATGCGTTCGATCTGGCTCTGGATTCGCCGCTGGGCGCCTTCTCCCAGAGCCACCATGGCGATGACCGCACCCACGCCGATCACGATCCCCAACGTCGTCAGAACGGACCGAAGGGCGTTGGCGCGAATCGCCGCCAGGGCGACGAGAATCGTCTCTTTCATACCCCCGACCTTCCCGGCCTAACGGAAGGGACCGCCACCCATACGGCCCCGCATCTGGTTCAACCGTTCCTGTTGCTGGGCCTGAAGCTGTGCGGCGCCGATCAAGGCCAGATATTCCCCCTCCTCGAGACCGGCAAGGATCTCGGCGTAATCCCAATCGTTGAGTCCGATCACCACCGGCCTCACGGAGATCTCGCCGGTGGGGGCAACGACGAACGCCACGCCCGGGCGCATCCCTCCACCTTCCCCGTCTGCGAATCCGGCCGCTCCACCGGTGGCCCCCGCCCCCCGCTGGCCGCGCTGACCGGCGCGGGCGCCCTGGCCACCCTCGGCGCCGGCCTCCTGGGCTTCGTCCCCTCGCTGGGCCTGCCGCATCTGGGCAAAGAGGGCCCGGGCCGAATCCTGCGTGATCTCACCCGCGGCCACCTGGGCCCGGATGTCGGCAAGGGGCCCGCCCTCGCCTCGACTGACCATGGCGCCCCCGGTCGGCAAGCCCGCGGCGCTCCGGGCCTGAGCCATGAGCTCCCCCCACACGGACCGGTCGACCTGGTATTGGTCGGGGTCGAGGCCGAGGACCTCGGCGGCGGGCGCCATCTGCTGGGGCTCCACGACAGCGTTGTTGGGCACGGTCAGCGTACCGAGGCGCTCACCGACCAGAACCTCCACCTCCGCATTCATTCCCGGCTTCAGGAGGCCCGACCGGTTCTCCAGGAGGACGATCACCGGAAACATCGTGACGTTCTGTTCCACGACGGCCTGGGGTTCGATCTTCTCGATCTCCCCCTGGAAGTCGCGATCGGGGAACGCCTCGACGGAAACCGCCGCCTGCATCCCGGCGCGAAGGCGCCCGACGTCGGTCTCGTCCACGAGGGTCCGGACTCGCATCTGTTCCAGGCTGGCCATCATGAACAACGTCGTTCCACCCGACACGTTGCCGGATGCCGACTGGATGACCTGGCCCTCCTCCACGTTCTTCTCGAGGATGGTCCCCGTCATGGGTGCCCGGATCGTGACGTCCGTGAGCCGCAGGGCGGCAAGCTCCAGGTTGGTCTGAGCCCGCACCAGGGCGGCCTGAGCGTTGGCATGTTCCAGCTTCTGGGACTCGTACTCCTGAGCGGTGATGACCTCGGAATCCAGGAGCTCCTGGGAACGGCCAAGCTGGGCCTCCGCGATCTCCAGCCGGGCTTCCGCCACGGCCAGGTCCGCCTCGGCCTGGTCGTGGGCGTTGACCACGTCACGGGGATCGATCTCGGCCAGAAGAGAGCCGGGCTGCACCGGGTCACCGGTGTCGACGTGGAGTCGGAGGATTTCTCCTCCGGCCTTGGACTTGACCTCGACCTTTCGGATCGGTTCCACCTGGCCCGTGGCCTCCACGGTGATCCGAAGATCCCGGGGCTCAGCCGCGGCAGTCTGGATCGAAATGGGCGCCTCTTCGTCGCCCTGCCCGCACGCCGCGAAGAGGACGAGCCCGGAGATCAGGAAGCGACGCATCTACACACCTACCATTTCGTTCAGGAAATCACGCTCGACGCGGCCGTCCTTCAGGTGCACCTGGCGTGTGGCATACCTCGCGATATCGGACTCATGGGTCACCAGTACGATGGTCTGGCCCGCCCTGTTCAGCTCGAGGATGATGTCCATGATCTCGGCCGAGGTCTCGGAGTCCAGGTTCCCGGTGGGCTCGTCGGCCAATAGAAGAGCCGGATCGTTGACCAGGGCCCGGGCGATGGCGACCCGCTGTCTTTGCCCCCCGGACAACTCCGGAGGCTTGTGACCCATGCGGTCTCCGAGGCCTACCCGGACCAGCTTGGCGGTGGCGCGCTCCTTCCGCTCCCGAGCCGATGTCCCCGCATAGATCAGAGGGAGCTCGACGTTGTGCAGAGCCGTAGCCCTCGGGAGGAGATTGAAGGTCTGGAACACGAAGCCGATATCCCGATTCCTCACCCGGGCGAGATCGTCGTCGCTCAGCTCCGAGACCTTGTTACCGTTCAACCAGTATTCGCCGGCCGTGGGTGTGTCGAGGCAGCCCACCAGATTCATGAAGGTGGACTTCCCGCTTCCGGATGGGCCCATGATGGCAACGAACTCACCCGCGGCGATCTCCAGATCCACCCCCTGCACGGCTCGAACCGTCTCGGCTCCGAGATGGTAGTGTTTCTGCAGGCCCTGGGTGCGGATGACGACCTTCCCGTTCCCCGTCCCAACCCCCTGTGGTTCCACGACTAGAGCTCCCTTCCGACGATGGACTCGAGCTGAGCTTTGGCGACCACGTAGTCGTAGCGGGCGGACACCAGATCCGCCTGGGCTTGATCGAGAGCCACCTGGCTGGTGATGACGTCGAGGATCGTCGCGACCCCGACCCTGTACCGTTCACGGTTCAGTCGGAGATCCTCTTCAGCGACGAGCACCGCCTCGCTTGCGATCTCGATGGCCTGTTCCTGGGTTTCGAGAGTGCGGAGTGCCGCATCCACGTCCTGGCGGACGCCACGGCGGGCGTCCTCTTCCGTTAGGCGGGCAACCCGCCGGCTCTCCGACGCCTGGGTGACCTGCTCTTCCCGCTGGAATCCGTTGAAGAGCGGGTAGCTGCCCGACAGCCTGAAATTCCAACTCGTGTTGCCGCCGTCGAAGGAGGCCTGGTTGTTCGCCCAGGTGTATCCTGAAGACAGGTTGATCGAGGGCAGGTACGAGGAGCGGGCGCTGCCCACCGACGCGTCGGCAGCGGTGCTCGAAGCCTCGGCTGCTCTTACTGCGGGCGAGACCGACTGTGCCAGGCTCACCAGCTCTTGTTCACTCAGCGCCAGGGGCGCCGGGTCGAGGTTGGGGGGCCGCTGGGGAACGACGGGGCCGTCGGCGCCGATCTGCCTGCCGAGTGCGAACCGTGCGGCTCGGAGCTGATTCTGCGTCTGCAGGAGAGCTTGTCTCGCATTGGCGAGCTCGAGGCGTGTCCGTAGGCTGTCCGAACGGGTGCCCGTCCCCACTTGAACCCGCCGCCTCGTGATCTCCAGGCTCTCCTCGGCCCGGGAGACCGACCCTTCGGCGACCCCTACGAGCTCATCCTGCCGGAGGGCATTCATGAACAGGGTCCGCGTCTGAAGCAGCACGGCGAATCGCTGGTCCTCCAGGCGTGCCTCGGCCTCGAGGATCCCCGCGGCGCTCCGGTCGAGCTCGTTGAATCTCCGGCCTCCCTGGAAGACCTGGTAATTGGCGGAAAGGCCGGCGTTGTACGAATCCGAGCTACCGGATACCACTCGCTGGGTCCCGGGGTCGAATTGGGACGAGCTCTGAACCGAAGCCCCCGAGGAGAGATTCACATTGGGGAGGAACGAACCCCAGGCCATCCGCCTGGAGCCATCCGCCTGGGAAAGCCCCGCCGTCGTCTGGGCCAGCGCGGGGCTCACCGTCAACGCTCGTTCCAGGGCCCGGGCCAGCACCACGGTGTCCGTTACCGGCGCTTGGCTCTGCATCGCAGCGGCCGGGGAAGCGAGCGACCCGCCCACGGCCACGACGAAGAACACGCCCACACACCGCCCGCCACCGGGCACCCCTTTGCGCTTCATCCACCCGCTCCTCACGCTCCGGTATCGCCGGCTGCCGCGCTGTCCTGGTTGGGGGCGGACTGATTCCGATCCGATCCGTACCGCGCCTCGAGGAGGGAATCGTAGAGCATGACCTGGCTCGGGCTCAGAATGGCCCGGATCGAGTCTCGGGCAGCCCGGACGACGGCACCCCGACGCGGCCGATAGGTCTCCCTGAACTCGGCGTCCAACGCCTTCATCTGGACCCGGTAGTGCTCGATGATCCGGTCCACGTCGGCGCGCTGGCCATCGGCCAGACCGACATGGTCGATGACCATCTCCCGACGTTCCGTTTGGCCCTCCTCCGCTTCGGCCGGAGGCGGAGACGCTTCGGCGGCATCTCCTCGATCCCAGGCTATGCCCATGAGGAAGCCGGTGCCCAGGACAAGACCCAGCAGGCCCAGGGACACCAGGCGGGCGGATGCGCCCCGTGCCATCAGCGCTGATCTCCTTCCACCAACGCCATGAACGCGGTCGGCGCCCAATCCGAGTCCTGGTCCAGAACCGCCCCAAGGGCTTGGGACTCCTCGGAGACGATCTCCTCGAGGGCCAGGGGCTCGGGATCAGAAACGCTGTTTCCCTCGGAGACGACCATGAACCCTGCAATGGCTGCCGCCGCCAGGGTGGCGGGAACCAGTCCCCTGGACCACCCGAACAGTACGGCAGGCACGGTCAGGCGCGCCGCTTCCCTCCGCCTGGCCAACTCGAAGCGGGCCCGCTCCATCACCGACGTCCTGAAGGCGCTCCAGTACCCAGGATCATCCCAACCGGGATCCATCGGGCCAAAGTCCCGTTCGTCGCTCATGCCTGTCTCCTCAGACGGCTTCTTCATGATCCTTCCAATCTGACAACTCTGCCCGGAGAGCCTTCCGGGCGAAGTGTAGGTGTGAACGAACGGTCCCGGAGGGGATTCCGAGCCGATCGGCAATTTCCTTGTGCTTCCATCCTTCCAGGTCGTGGAGCAACACGATCTCCCGTTGCACCTCCGACACTCCATCCAGAGCCTGCCGGAGCCTTTCCCGCAACTCCGCCTGCGCAGATCTGGCCGCCGGCCCTCGCTCGTCCGAGGGCGTGCTCGGCGGAATCTGGCTCGCCGCTCTGAGCCGCTCTCGGCGGATCAGGTTGCGCGCCCTGTTCCGAACGGTGGTCAGAAACCACCCCGCGAAACGGGACGGGTTGCGACAATCCTCGAGGCGTTCCAACGCCACGATGAACGCTTCCTGGGCGACATCCTCGGCATCCTGATGCCGCCCCGTGATCGCAACCGCAACCGAGTAGGCCGCCCGCTGATACCGCTCAACGAGCACTCCAAAGGCCTCCCCGTCCCCATCGCGGGCTCGCCGAACCAGCTCGGCATCCGTCCGCTCCTTCATTACGATCTCCAAGACACGCCGGAGCGCCGGATCGTTGAGGGGTCGTTTCCTCTCATCAAGAAAGGGACCGCCGATGGCGCCAACGTGTTAGCGTCGGCGTAGGCCACCGGGATCAGCCTTCCTCGAGGGATCTTGGACTTCATCGCGGTTTCTACCCCGGCGCGCTTCCGGTCCGCTTCCGCCCGTGGTCGCGCTTTGGCTCCTTGGGCCGGGGACCCTCAGGCGCCGCTGCGAGGCGCGCGGCCAATCGCTCCAGCTCGCCGAGAGGCACAGCCCCCAGATCCGTCCCGGCGACGTATCCGGTCCCCGCCTGGCCACCTGTAGCAGGTCGGAGCTCCACCTCCAGCAACCGGACCCCCCGGTCGGGTGATCTCGGGCTCTGGGATGCGCCGAGGAGGTTGGCGGTCCATTCGGCGCCCTGGGCGGAAAAGGTCCGGGTCTTCGTATCGATTCTCAGCGCTTCGGAAGGAGCCGAGGCGCGGCCGGGTTCCCGGGCAGCCTCTCCAGGGGCCTGAGCACTTCCGCCCTGCCGCCGCCTTTCGGATCGACCCTGGCGCCGTGCACCCGTGGGGCTCCCGAGGCCGTCGCGCACGGAGCGGGGGGCGGACGCCGATTTCAGGTTCGGTGCCGGGTCTGCATTGTCGGCGTCGCGGCCCATGTCGTCCTCCTTGACCTCCCGGGGGCTGGCGGACCGTCAATCTAGCCCGCGGAGTTCCCGGCGTCTCCCCCGAAAACGGGGGGCCAGGCCGTGGGCCGCTCGTCGGGCTCGCGCCGGACCACGGTTCAGAAGGCGCCGCGACAGGGCGAACCTACAAGAAAACGAGTCCGTCTTTCGGCCAGCAGAGCCGGTGCTCCTCCACGCCCGGCCAACACCGCCCGGGAGACGGCAGATCCGCAGGCGATGTGAAGACCACCAACCCCGTTCTCGGCCCCAATCGAGAGTTCTACCACCTGATCAGGATTCAGGAGCGGTTGCTCAGCCGCCTCCTGGACGTTCGGGACGAACTCCGTGCGCCCAGCACCCAGCGCCTGCTTCGGCAGTTCCGTCAGGAGATGGGCGCGGGTGGGGTATCCCAGGATCTGGCCCAGGTGGGGGCGCTCCTGGAGCAGGCCATCCGGGAAGTGAAGTTCCTGGAGTCCGAGGTCCGTCACCTGCTCTTCGACGAGGTAGCGGAGTTCGAGCTTTCGGGGGTCCCCAACCTGCCCCCCACCCTGGCCAGATTCCTGGCGGAGCGGGCCAGCACGCCGGGTTTCTCGTACGAGGTGCGGGAGGACCCGGTCCGGGGGTGGATCATCCGCTGGAAGGAATACCAGGAAAACGGGACGATCCGGGGGTGCGGCCAGTTCTACGAGCGGCCCTACGCCTGGCTGGAGGACTGATCGGACTCGGCCGGGCGCCAGGCCTCTCCACCCCGGGTCAGATCCCCGTGAACCCCTCGGGCAACCAGTCCTCGCCGAAGAACATGCCGATGTACTTGGCCTGAACCGGCGTCACTCTACGAACCGCCCATACGAGTTGAACGTGGTTCGGCTCGCCCGGCTGTCGAGAGAGCCTGAGGCCCACCTCGTCCGGCAGCCGGTTGCCCTTCCGGTGATTACACGTCGAGCACGCGGTCACCACGTTCGTCCACTGGTTCTGCCCTCCCCGAGACACCGGCACCACATGGTCCCTGGTGAGGCATTCACGGTGCCGGAGGTTCCGCCGGGAGCGGCCGCAATACTGGCAGGTGTAGCCGTCCCTGGCGAACAGGAAGGTATTGGTGACCTGGCGCCGGAACTTCCGGGGCACATGAACGTAGCGGACCAGGCGTATGACCAAGGGGAACGGAAGGCGCACGGAGACGGACCGGAAGGACCGTTCTCCATCCGACTCGACCACCTCGGCCTTCTGATCCAGGACGAGGCGGATGGCCCGGCGAGCGGGCACGATCATCAGCGGCTCGAAGGACGCGTTGAGCGCCAGACATCCCACGGAAAGCCCCCTCCGCCAGGCGTCGTCTCCACAGGTTCCAACAAGAGCTTAATCGCTCCATCCCGGGTTCTGGAAGTGCCGGGGCGCTGCGAGGCCCCACGGTTCGGCTCTCCCTACATGAGGTGAACGGGATCCCGGTCGATGGAGATCCGGACGTCGGACCCGGGTGGAGAAAACCCTCCCGATACCTCATGAAGCAGGTGCCCGAGGCCCCTCGCTCCCCCGCGGAGAAGGACGTGCCAGCGGTATCGCTTGTGAAGGCGCTCGATGGGGGCTGGAGCCGGCCCCAATACCGCCACGCCCTTCTTCGGGTTCTTGAGCAGCCACTGGCCCAGGGCTTCGGCGGCTTCGACGGCCTCGGTCTGGACCGGGCTGCTGACCACGAGGCGGGCCATCCGAACGTGGGGTGGATAGGGCGGGTCCCGGCGCAACGCCATTTCCCGCTCGACGAATCCGATGTAGTCGTGCCCTACGGCCGCCCGGATCACGTAGTGCTCCGGCACGTAGGTCTGGATGATGACCTCCCCACCGAGCACCCCCCTCCCGGCCCGGCCCGCGACCTGGGCCAGCAGCTGGAACGTCCGCTCGGCGGCGCGGAAGTCGGGAAGGTGGAGCCCGACATCGGCGTTCACCACTCCCACGAGAGTCACCCGCGGGAAGTCGAGGCCCTTGGCAATCATCTGGGTTCCGAGAAGGATATCCACCGATCCCTCCCCTACCCGATCCAGGATCTCCTGGTGGGCCCACTTACCCCCCGTCGTATCGACGTCCATGCGGGCGATCCGGGCTTCGGGGAATGCCTCCGTGAGGACCCGCTCCACCTGTTCCGTGCCGAGGCCCTTGAAGGAAAGATCCTCCGATCCACACCGGATACACCGTTTCGGCGGCACATCCGTGTGGCCGCAATGGTGGCAGAGCATCGTGCGCCGCCCCCGGTGGTAGGTCATCGACACCGAGCATTGGACGCAAGCCATGACGTCACCGCACTCCCGGCACAGCGAGAAGGACGCATAGCCCCGGCGGTTGAGGAGGACCACCGACTGCTCGCCCGACGCCAGCCGACGGGCCAAAGCCGCCCGAAGAGACCCACTCAGGATGTGCCCGCCAGCGGCGCCGACGGAGGGGGCCGGTCGGTCGGGCTCCCGGGAGCGGGCGCTCCCTGACCGGAGGTCGACGACCTCCACGGCGGGCAGCGCACCGCCCCCGACCCGGTCCGGAAGCTGGAACTTGTCGTACTTGCCGGACCCTGCGTTGGCCCACGTCTCGAGAGAGGGCGTTGCCGAGCCCAGGACGCAGAGGGCCCCGGCAACCCGGGACCTCATGACCGCGACGTCCCGACCGTGATAGCGGGGCACATCGGACTGTTTGTAGCTCCCGTCGTGCTCCTCGTCTACGATCACCACGCCCAGGCTTGAAAGCGGAGCAAAGACCGCCGAGCGGGCGCCGATGGCCACCCGGGTGCGTCCGTCCCGGAGCCCCCTCCATGCGTCGAAGCGCTCCCCATCGGAGAGCCCCGAGTGAAGCACCGCGACGGCGTCTCCGAAAGCTCCGCGAAACCTCTGGACGGTCTGGGGGGTGAGGGCGATCTCGGGTACCAGCACGATGCCGCTTCCCCCCGCCTCCACGACCTCGCGGAGGAGCTCGACATACACCCGCGTCTTCCCCGAGCCGGTAACACCGTGAAGGAGCGCCGTCCGGCCCGATCCCAGGAGTCCCGACAGGCCCCGGATGGCCTCCCGTTGCGCCCGCGTAAGAGGCGGCAAGTCGCCCTCGTCGGCCTCCATGAGCCGGAAGGGATCCCGAATGACCTCCTCTTCCTCGAGGCGAGCTATGGCCTTGTCGACCAGTCCCTTCACGACAGATCGGCTGAACCCGTCCTCCAGCAGTCCCGCGAGGGGGACCCTGCCGCCGGATCCGATCAGGCGCTCATAGGCATCACGCTGTCGATGCGATCGTGCAAACACGTCGTCCAACTCAGCCAGGGTCCCCAACTCCCGCTGCAGCACGACGACGCGACGGGTCAGGGGCGACGGGGGCCTCGGCAACACGGTCTCGTGGCCGATCAGTCCCAGACCTTCCAGGCGGCGCACCAGAGGCCAGAAGGAACCGGTGCCCAGAGCCCGCCGGAGGGCGTCGGCCGACCGACCCTGCCCCGGAGGGCCGAGGTGGTCCAGCAGATTCGCCTCGCTCCGTGACAGGGAGACGCCCGGACCGGGCGAAGCCAGGGCCACCAGGTGGTCGCGACTGCGGTCTACGAGGGGCCCGGGAACCACGGCCCTCAAGACCTGTCCGAGGGGAGCCACGTAGTAGTCTGCGATCCACCGGGCCAGCTCGAGGAGATCCGCCGGCACGGACGGCTTCTCCTCCAACCGGGCCAGGATCTTCCGGACTCGAGGAACCGGCGTCCCCTCCCCCACCACGAAGCCGACCTGGACGCCGCGGCGGAAAGGCACCATGACACGGGTGCCGACGTCGGGGGGAGGACCTTCCACGGCGTAGGTGAACGCCTGGTCGACCGGCAGTGGGAGTGCAACGCTGACCAGTGCGGGCCCGGACACGGGTCCCCCCGTCTCCGCCGTCAGGCGTCTAGGAGGAGGAAGACCCGTTCCTGGGGTCCGTCGACCGTGACCTCCGGTCCCCGGGGGCCCATGAACACGTTCACCTCGGTTCGCATCCCGACGTCGTCCGGAAGGTAGATCCCGGGCTCGACGGAGAAGCCCACGCCGGGGACCAGTCGGCGGTCGTCCTGGGTTTCCAGGTTGTCCAGATTCGGCCCACGGCCGTGGAGGTCGCGGTCGATGGAATGGCCCGTTCTGTGAATGAAGGCATGGCCGTACCCGGCATCGCGGATCACGCCGCGGGCGACGTCATCCACCTCGTACCCGCGGATGTCGCGGCCGGCCGCATGGGCCTCCTCCAGAAACTCGATGGCGGCGTCCCTGGCGCCGCGGACCGCACGCCATATCTCCTCGAGCCGCTCCGGTAGCGTGGGCCCGAGGAATCCCATCCAGGTCTGGTCCGCCGGGACGGACCCGGCCTTCACGCCCCCCCAGAGATCGATCAAGAGGAGATCTCCCGCCTTGATCGGCTCTCCGATCTCACCGGGACTGTAATGTGGGTCGGCAGCCCTGGGACCGATGGCCACGATGCAGTCGGCTTGATCCGGAGCGCCGGCCTCCACCAGTCGGCGGTGGATCCACGCGGAGAGGGCGCCTTCCGTCACACCCTGTCCCCTCTCAAGGTGGTCCGCCGCCCTCTCGAACGCCTCCCGGGCCACGTCTTTGACGATCCGGGAGGCGTGGCCGTGTTCCGCCCGCTGATCCTCGCTCCATACGGCGTAGAAGGACGAGACCAGGTCGCCGGAGCTCACCAGCTGCACCCCTTGCTCCCGGATCACCTCCACCATTCCGGAAGGGAGCAGGTCCAGATAGGGCACGCGGCCATGATCAGACACCTCCGCCGCCACTCGACCCATGTCGGCCAGCAGGCGCGACAACCCCGCATGGAGCTCGGGCCACCCCGAGTAGCTCGACCGATCCCAATCCAGGTGGGTCCAGGACGAGTGCTCGATGGCATGGATCAGCAGCGAAGGCTCTCCCTCCGCCGGGACCAGGGCGAAGGCCCGGCGGGTCGTCCACTCGAGACCCAGGAGGGAGCGGGCGATGGGGTTTCGATCCTTGAAATCGTACAAAAGCCACCCGTCGAGGTCCCGTTCTCTCAAGGCCGCCTGGACCGCGTGCAGGCCTTCGCGGGACGTGAGGATACCGCCTCCCGGGGAGGTCAAGCGTCGGCCTCGAGGGCGGCCATGGCCTCCTTGATCCTCTCTTCCTCCGCTTCCGAAAGCCCCTCGTCGACCCCCGCGCCGTCGTCCGGGTCGCGCATGTGCCGCAGGACCACCACCACGATGGCGAGCCCCAGGACCAGGACCACCGGCGGCACGACCCAGGCTACGAGGCCCGCTCCCGAACGCTTGGGGTAGGCCCGGTATTCCTCGCCGTATTGGGCAACCACGAGTTCCACGAGGCTGTCGGCGGGCAGTCCGGCTTCGGCCATCGCCTGGATCGAGTCCCTCAGGTCCTCCGCGAGCTGCGTAGGACAGATCTCCAGCATCAGCCCGGGGCAGAAGGGCGACCGGATCTTGCTGATGGCCTCCGTGGCCTCGGGATTGTCCGGAGGCGCCACTTGCTGAGCCTGTACCGCCCCGGTGACGGCGCCCAGGAAGACCACCAGAACGCCGCCCAGCACGCCCCGGATCTTCCGGCCCGTCGCCATACGGCCGCCTTTGATCGTCCTCATGGTCACAATCCTCTTTCAGTCGCTGACAGGAGGGGGGCGTCGTCTTCCCGGCCGGAGCCCATCACTCGTCGACCCCAGCCAGAGCCCGGATCACCGCCACGCAGCCTTCACCGGTGCGCGCGGGGTCGTACCCGCCCTCCAGGAAAACTACCAGTCTCCCTCCACACCGGCGATCCGCCAGCGCCATGACCTCCCGGGTCATGGCATGCAGATCGTCAGGTTCCAGAAGCTGACCCCCGAGGGGATCCCCGGCCAGAACGTCGAAACCCGAGGATACCATCACGAAGTCGGGCTCGAGCCGGTTCTCGGCTTCGCGCAGCGCCTCGGTGAAGACGCCCCGGTACCGGTGCCGGGGCGTGGCCGCGGCGAGGGGCACGTTGAGGGTAAAGCCCTCGCCGGGGCCCGTGCCCGTTTCGTCGGCCCCGCCGGTTCCGGGATAGTGGGGATACTGATGCAGGGAAAGGAAGAACACGTCGGCGTCCTCATAGAAGACGTCCTGTGTGCCGTTCCCGTGATGCACGTCCCAGTCCACGATGAGGATGCGCTCGGCCAACCCCTCCTTCTGAAGACGGCGAGCAGCGACGGCGACGTTGTTGAAGAGGCAGAACCCCATGGGCCGGTCGGGCGTCGCGTGATGTCCCGGAGGGCGGGCGGCCACGAACGCGTTGGCGAACCTCCCACCGGCCACGTCGCCAACCGCCTCGATGCCGGCGCCGACCGTTCCCAGGGCCGCGTCCCACGAAGCGGCGGACACCCGGGTATCCGCTTCGATCGCCACCACGGTGCCCGATTCACGTGCGTTCTCGACGCCGGCTCGCACGGTTTCGAGGTGGGTCGGGCTGTGTACCCGGAGGAGGTCGTCTTCGCCGGCGGCGCCGGGGTCCACCTGTTCGACCTTCCCGTGAAGGGCGATCAGGTCCCGGCCCACCGAAGACGCGAGTGCCCGGAGGCGGCCCTGGTGCTCGGGATGTCCCCATCCCGTGTCATGAAGCACAGCCGATGAGTGGAGATAGAACCCGGTTGGCACGACCGCTGGGCTACCCGGCCGAAACCAGGGCCTCCGACGTCCGGGCGATACGCTCCTGGATGCTCAGGACCTCGGGGCGCCGGGTGCGCATCGCCGTCACCGCGTCACAGGCAGCGCTGGTGGCCGACATCGTCGTGAGGTAGGGCACGCCGTGGGTGATGGCCGCCCGTCGCATCGCGTAGTCGTCGTACTGGGACTGCTTCCCGAGAGGCGTGTTGATCAGCAGGCCCACCTCGCCACTCACGATGAGGTCGACCAGATCGGGTCTCCCCTCGCCCACCTTGTAGACCCGCTGGCACGGAACGCCGAGGCGCCTGAGATAGTCCCGGGTCCCCCCAGTCGCGAGGATGGGGAATCCCAGGTCGGCCAGCCGCCGGGCCAGAGGCGTGACGGTCGGTTTGTCCTGGTCGTTGACGGTGACCACAACCGCTTCTCTGCCCTCAGGGAGTCGATTCCCGGCCGACGTCTGAGCCTTGGCGAACGCCATCCCGAACGAGTCGTCCACGCCCATGGCCTCCCCGGTGCTGCGCATCTCGGGACCGAGCAGTGTGTCGACGTCGAACCGGTTGAACGGAAAGACGGCTTCTTTGACCGCAACCCCGTTCACCTGAGGCTCCTCGGTGAGACCGATGTCGGCCAGTGTTTCGCCGGCCATGATCCGCGCGGCGATCCGGGCCAGGGGCACCCCTGTGGCCTTGCCGACGAAGGGCACGGTGCGTGACGCCCGTGGATTTACCTCCAGTACGTAGACCCGTTCCTCCTTGACCGCGTACTGGACATTCAGGAGCCCCACCACCCCGAGCTCCAGGGCGAAGGCCCGGGTCAGCGCCCTCATCTCGTCGAGCTGGGCACCGCCCAGCAAGTAGGGAGGAAGCACGCAGGCCGAGTCGCCGGAGTGCACGCCGGCATCCTCGATGTGCTGCATGATCCCGCCAATGACCACATCCGTCCCGTCCGACAGGGCGTCCACGTCTGCTTCGAACGCGTCCTCCAGGAATCGGTCGATGAGGACCGGGTGGTCCGGAGACGCTCTGACCGCCCTGGCGAAGTACCCCCTCAGGGACTCGTCGTCGTACACGATCTCCATGGCCCGTCCCCCCAGGACGTAGGAGGGCCGCACGAGGACGGGGAAGCCGATGCGGGACGCGATGGCCACAGCCTCGTCCTCGCTCATGGCCGTGCCGTTGTCGGGCACCCGCGCGCCGATGCGTGTGCACACCTCCTCGAAGCGCTCCCGGTCTTCGGCCCGGTCGATGGCATCGACCGATGTCCCCATGATGGGCACCCCCAGCGCTTCCAGGGACTCCGCCAGGTTGAGGGGGGTCTGACCACCCAGCTGAACCACCACACCCTCGGGGTTCTCCCTCCGGACGATCTCGACGACATCCTCGAGGGTGAGAGGCTCGAAGTACAGCTTGTCACTCACGTCGAAGTCGGTGGAAACGGTCTCCGGGTTCGAGTTGACCATGATGGTCTCGAAGCCGGCCTCCTTCAGCGCCAGGACGGCCTGCACGCAGCAGTAGTCGAACTCGATCCCCTGACCGATCCGGTTGGGGCCGCTACCCAGGATCATCACCTTGCGGCGATCAGACGGGTCGGACTCGTCCTCGGTCTCGTAGGACGAATAGTAGTACGGGGTCTGTGCCGGAAACTCGCCGGCGCATGTGTCCACCACGTTGAACGTGGGGTGGATCTGCCACTGCCAGCGCTGGTCCCGGACCTCGGCCTCGGTCAGGCCCCGGAGTTTGCCGATCTGGGCATCGGAGAAGCCCTCCCGCTTCATCCGTCGGAGGGAGTCGGCGTCCAGCTCGGGGAGGGCTGTGAACCAGCGCTCCCAATCGAGGATCTGGGACAGTTGGGTGAGGAACCACGGATCGATGTGGGTCACCTCGTACAACTCGTCCACCGAAACGCCGGCCAGGAGTGCCCGCTTGAGCTGGTACACCCGGCGGTCCGTAGGCCGACGGAGGGCCCGCAGGAGCGATGCGGGGTCGTCGGCCTTCAAGCCGTCCTCCTCCAGGTCCCTGCCGACCGTCCACCCCGTCCGGCCCAGCTCGAGGCCGCGAAGTCCCTTCTGCCAGGCAGAGCGGAACGTACGCCCAATGGCCATGGTCTCGCCGACGGCCTTCATTTGCACGCCGAGCGTATCGTCCACTTCGGGGAATTTCTCGAAGGCGAACCGGGGGAACTTGACCACCACGTAGTCCAGAGCCGGCTCGAAGGAGGCGGGCGTGGTCTTGGTGATGTCGTTGGGGAGCTCGTGAAGGTGATACCCCACCGCCAGCTTCGCCCCGACCCGGGCAATGGGGAAGCCCGTCGCCTTCGAAGCCAGGGCCGAGGAGCGGGAGACACGGGGGTTCATCTCCACCACCAGCATGTCGCCGTTCTCGGGATTCACGGCAAACTGGATGTTGCAGCCGCCCGCCTCGACGCCGATCTCCCGGATGATGGCGATGGCCGCGTCCCTCATCCGCTGGTATTCCACGTCCGAGAGGGTCTGGGCCGGGGCCACCGTGATGGAGTCGCCGGTGTGGACCCCCATCGGATCGAAGTTCTCGATCGAGCAGACGATGATGACGTTGTCGAGGCCGTCCCGAACCACCTCGAGCTCGTATTCCTTCCAGCCGATGACGCTCCGGTCGATGAGGACCTCGGTGATCGGACTCGCGTCGAGGCCCTTCCGGACCTGAATCTCGAATTCTTCTTTGTTGTAGGCGATGCCGCCGCCGGTGCCGCCAAGGGTGTAGGACGGCCGGATGATGGCCGGATACCCCGTGTCGGTCACGATGGCGAGGGCGTCATCCAGGCTCTTGGCGAACCCACCGTGGGGAACGGCGAGGCCGATGCGGTCCATGGCCATCGAGAACTCTTCCCGGTCCTCGGCCATCTGGATGGAGCGTGAATTGGCGCCGATGAGCTCGACGCCGTGGGCCTCGAGCACACCCTGGTCGTGGAGGGCCATGGCGATGTTGAGGGCGGTCTGCCCTCCCATCGTCGGCAGGAGGGCGTCGGGCTTCTCCTTCTCGATCACCCGCGTCACCCACTCTGGCGTCAGGGGCTCGATGTAGGTCCGGTCCGCGAGGTCCGGGTCCGTCATGATCGTGGCAGGGTTGGAATTCACCAGGATCGTGCGGTAGCCCTCTTCATTCAGGGCGCGGATCGCCTGGGTTCCCGAATAGTCGAATTCGCAGGCCTGGCCAATGACGAT
>JAHEKK010000124.1:0-3492 GCA_024638395.1 Gemmatimonadota bacterium
TGGGCGGCGAAGGAACCTACTGCCAGAACGACCTCGGGGGAAACGAGCTCGATCTGGCGGCGAAGGATGGGCGCGCAGGCCTCGATCTCCTCCGGTAGCGGGTTCCGGTTCCCGGGGGGTCTGCACTTGAGGACGTTGCCGATGTACACCGTGTCCTGCCGGGACAGGGCCACGGAAGCCAACATGAGATCCAGGAGCTTCCCGGCCTGCCCCACGAAGGGAAGGCCAGTCCGGTCCTCGTTCGCCCCGGGCGCCTCGCCCACCACCATCAATCGGCCCCGGGGATTGCCGTCGGAGAACACCACTTGTGTCCGCCCCTCGGCCAGCCGGCAGCGGGTGCAGGCCAACGCGACGGATTTCAGGTCGTCGTAGTCGCCTTCCAGGGCGATGGTGGGCAGGGGAGCCCCCGTGGCGGGCGCCTCGGGCGTACTCCTCCTCGTGCGCCGGCTCTCCGGACGCGTGGCGGACGAGGGATCGCGTGGGGGCCGGTCAGGCCTCGCGGGTCCCTTCTTCCCGGGGGTTCCCCGACCGGTGCCCGCAGGGGCTTCGTGCCCTCCACCCGTGACCCCGGCCGCCCGCGCCAGTCTCGAGAGCTCGTCCCGGGTGAGTCCGTCGAGGAACAGCTCCGGGTTCCCCATCCTCAGACGCTGACCCAGATAGGTGGCCAGGGCCTGTGCAGGGTCAACCCCCACGGGCCTTGCCCATTCGATCCTCCACCAGGTCCAGGATCTGACTCGCCACGACGTCTTTGGAGGCCAGGGGGAGGTCCCGCGCCCCACCCTTGTCGTCGAAGACCCAGACCTTGTTGGTGTCGGATTCGAAGCCCGACCCCGGGGTGTCCGCCCGGTTGGCCACGATGAGGTGGAAGGCCTTCCCCTCGAGCTTTCGCCGGGCGTGGCTTTCCAGGTCGTCGGTCTCCAGGGCGAAACCGACGGCCACGCTCCCCGGTTTCATCCGGGTGTTCGCCTGGCTCGCAATGTCGGGATTCATCAACAGGCGGAGATCGAACTCATCACCCACCGCCTCACGCTTCATCTTCGAGGAGTGGCGTTCCGCAGGACGGTAGTCCGACACGGCGGCAGCGTGGAGGGCGACGTCGGCCGACTCGACCCGGGAAAGGACGGCTTCCTCCATGTCCGCGGCCGATTCGACCCAGATCCGCTCCACGCCCCAGGGCGCCGGGAGAGCCGTGGGCCCCGACACCAGGGTCACGTCGGCGCCCCGCCGCCAAGCCGCCTGGGCCAGGGCATATCCCATCTTGCCCGAGCTCCGGTTCCCCAGGTACCGGACCGGATCGAGAGCCTCTCTGGTGGGCCCGGCCGTGATGAGAACGGCCTTTCCGGAAAGCGGCGAGGGGGGCTCCAGGACACGGCCGAGGGCCTCGACGACGATTCCGGGGTCAACCAACCGACCCGGGCCCCGCCCCTCTCCCACCGCGAGCCTCCCTTCCGCAGGACCGACCAGCAGATATCCCCGCTCCGCAAGGTGTGCCGCGTTGGCCTGGGTCTGAGCGTGGGCGAACATGCGGTCGTTCATGGCCGGCGCAACCACAACGGGGGCTTCGCTGAGGAGGTCGTCGGCGCGACCGCTCGCTGAGCGAGACAGGAAGTCGGCCGTGGCCGGTGCCACGCAAATCGCGTCGGCCTCCTGTCCCAGACGCACATGAAGGGCCGCCCCCTCCGCCGAAAACAGGTCGGTCAGGGGGCGCCGGCCCGTGACGCCTTCGAACGAGAGAGGCGTGACGAACCGTGTCGCGGCGTCCGTCAGCACCACATCGACGAGGGCGCCCAGCAGGGTGAGGTCACGGGCAACCTGAATGACCTTGTAGGCCGCGATGCCACCGCAGACCCCGAGAACGACCCGCTTCCCGTCCCAGGGAGGCCTCCGCTCACGCAGATCCCCGCCCGGTCGGTCCGAGTCCATGGGTGCGAGGGGCCCGTTGCCGGGCTACCCCACGAACTTCTTGCGGCGCTTCACCAACCGGTATTCCACCTGACCCGAGGTAATCGCCTCGAGGGCGCGGGTGGTGAGCTTCTTCTGATCTCCGAGAGGAAGGATCTCCCGCGGCAACAGATTCAGCTCCCGGGCGTAACGGGCAGCGACGAGTACACCCAGGTACTTGCTCTGGTTGTTCTCGGCCACCTGTGCCGGAGTGAAAACGCGCATCTCACATCTCCATGGTGTCGGGGCCCTCCGCTTCCGAATCCAACCTCTGGATCCAGGCCCGGGCACCCCGTTTCAATTCCTCACAAAGCGATTCGGCTTTGAGCTTCGACACTCCCGCCGTCGCCGAGCCGCCGAAGACCGACACGACGCCATCGATGGTTTCCATCAATCGGTCGTTGACAACAAACTCTTCAAACTCCCGGGCCCGCTCAAGCTCGGCGAGAGCCGTCTCCAGTCGAGTCCTGACCTGGTCGGGGGTCTCGGTGCCCCGCCCCACCAGTCTGTGGATCCATGCCTCCGGACCCGGGGGGAGGAGGAAGATAGCGGTGGAAGACGGAATGCGCTCCGCCACCTGTCGCGCGCCCTCCACGTCGATATCCAGCACCGGGGTCCGGCCGTCCAGCAGAGCGGGGTCCAGGCTCTCCATGGGTGTTCCGTACATACGGCCGTGGACGACAGCCCACTCCGCGAGCCGCCCTTCTTCCGCCAGGCTCCTGAAGGCAGCGTCGGTGAGGAAGTGATAATGGATGCCGTCCACCTCGCCGGGACGGGGCGCCCGCGTCGTGGCCGACACGGAGAAGGTGAAGCGGTCCGGGTGCCGCTCCACAAGGGCCCGGGCGAGGGTGGTCTTGCCCGTACCGGACGGTGCGACCAGGACGAGGGGGCGGCCGGTGGTCGTCACTCCACGTTCTCGATCTGCTCCCTGAGCTGCTCCAGTTGCTCCTTGATGGCTACGGCCGCCGCGGCGATGTCGGCGTCGTTCGCCTTGGACCCCAACGTGTTCGCTTCGCGATTCATCTCCTGGACGATGAAGCCCAGGCGCTTTCCGGCCCGGTCCTCGTGGTCGGGCGCGAGGGTTTCCCGGAACAGGGCAATGTGGGACCGAAACCGTACGAGCTCTTCCTGGATATCCCACTTCTCAGCCAAGTAGGCCACCTCTCTCGCCAGCCGGTCCTCGTCGAGGGGAACCCCGTCGGCCAGGGCCTGGATCTGCTCCCTGAGCCGATCCCGCTCCCGGACGAGGCGGGCCGGCGCGAGACCCTCGATGGTGTCGAGGTGATGGTCGATGTCCACCAGCGCCAGACCCAGGGCGTCCTCCAGTCGGGCCCCTTCCCTGGCTCTGAGCTCCACGACCCGGTCCAGAGCCTCCTCGAGGAGGGGCTCGAGAGCATCCGCTTCCGGCGGTGCCGGAGTGCCCCGGGTGGTCCGGAACAGGTCGGGAAAGCGCAGCAGCGTATTGATATCGAGGGCCCCGGGAATCGAGAGCTCGACCCCCAGCCTGTCCACCGATTCGGCGTAGTGGCGGGCACGTTCGAGGTCCAGATC
>JAHEKK010000124.1:3502-5598 GCA_024638395.1 Gemmatimonadota bacterium
TCGATCCGTCAGGCCGCTCCACCGAGATGGACAGACTGACATGGCCCCGCTCCAGCCGGGTCCGGACGGTGTCGGTTACCGCCTTTTCCAGGGACTCCCAGCCCCCCGGCAACCTGGCGTGGACATTGAGGTGCCGGTGGTTGACCGTCCGGATCGTGATGCGCACGAGGTGGCCGTCGTCCAGCACGGCTTCGGCGGCCCCGAATCCGGTCATGCTCCTGATCATGGCGTGGGGTCCTCGCGGGAGGGAGTCAGTTCCAGAGCGCCCATCGAACACCGTAGAGGGACCGGGTCCGGGGGAGGAGGTTCCCGGGCACGTCCTGATTGAAGGCCCGAACCGACAGGTTTTCGACCGTGGCGAAGATGTTCACGGTGACAATGCGGAGTTGCAGGCGGAAGAACCAGTTCTGGTAGAAGGGCACCAGCTCGGTAGGGGGAGAACCCATCGAGCCGCCTGAGGCGGCCACGGGCACCATCATCTCGGGACGGCCCTGGGCTCCCACATCGACCCACATCTCGAAGTTCCCAGTAGGTAGATAGGTGTTGTGGAAAGAGAGGCTGCCGTGGTAGGTGTATTCCGGCATGTAGAGGTAGGAGACGCTGTCGGAGGCCTCCCACATCTGGAGCCCACCCTTCAAGGCCAGCCCGTCGGGCCACAGAGGGAGTCTCGCTTCCGCCTCCCAGCCGCGCCGCTTCACCTGGGGCAGGACCGCCCCTCCGCGGTCGAAGGGCATTTCCGTGGGCCACACCGAGTCGGCCTCCACCTGGACGGCGGCACCACGGAGCATCAGCCCTCGCCAGGCGATCTCGGCTCCGGCTCTGACCGTTTCCTGATGGGTGAACCGTGGAGCCGGGTCCCGAGTCTCGAGGCGCATCAGGAGGGAATCCAGGACCGTGCCTGAAGGTCGGAGCGGGACGAAGGGAACGGCCCGGTCCCCCGTGCCTCCTTCGGCGAAGAGTCGGAATCCCGGAAGAGGGGACAGCCAGATCCGACCATCCGCTCCCGTCCCCGAAGACCCGTCCCACGACTGCTGCCAGGCCGAAAGGGCGATTCCGTGGCCCCTCTCATGGGCCCAGGATCCATCCACGGTGAGTTCGCGTTCGACGAGACCGTCTCCCTGGTTCAGACGGGCCGTTCCGTCGATCCTGAAGTCGCCTGCTTCCCCGGAGAGACGAAGACCGAACTGACGCCGGTCCGTGTCCCGGGAGGGAAGCAACACGGCGCTGTCCTTCGCCGCGAAGGAGGTGGTCGTGGCCCAGGCCGATACCAGAGTCCCTTCCGTCGGGCCCCATACGCCCCGCAGGGTCCAATCCCGGCGGCGCACCGATTCAGGCTCGACCAGGGGGTCCGTGCGATCGGTGGAGACGTTGCGGAGCTCGAACTGGAGCCCGGCCTCGTCTCCCTTGTGGATGGAATAGCGGATCCAACCCAGGGTCAGCGCACCCGGGGTGTCTCCTCCCCGCCCACGGGTGTCCAGGCGCTCGAGACCCAGGCCCAGCTTCCCCCGGGCCGCGTGGGGAAGGGAGAAGACGCCCCGGAGGAGGTTGGTGCTCAGATCCCCGGTTCCCGCCTCGATGTGGGAATAGGGGCGCGGGTCCGCATGCTCGTAGCGCTCGAGGTGGACCTCCAGGCCTGTCCCCCGGCGGAGGGCCCGCACGCCCGACAACCCGGACAACGGCAGCCGGCTCAGGTCGGGGATCGATCCTTCCACCGGAAGTTGCTCGACCCCGTCGATAAAGACTCGTAGCCCCCCGCCGGGCTGGCCCGAGAGGAAGGCCGTCATCGGAGAGCCGAAGTCTCCGCTCCGGAGGGTCACGACCCCGGGGATCTCCGTGAGGAGCTCCCAGACGGTGTGTCCCCGGCGGCCCTCCAGATCCTCGAGGTTCCATTCCCATACCCCGGGCGCCTGCGATACGGCCCTGGCCTCACGCAGGGCCGGTAGCACGGGGGGTGGCGGGAGGCTGTCGGTGGCCAGGCTGTCGGCAAGCTGGAGGGAGTCGACGGGGAGAGAGTCGGCGACCAGGGCGGTGTCCGGCGGTTCCTGTGCGGCCGTCGGAATGGGAGCAGTCCCGTGGAGGACCGACAGGGCCAGGAA
>JAHEKK010000124.1:5632-8140 GCA_024638395.1 Gemmatimonadota bacterium
GACTCGGCACCACCCCGCCCGTAGCGTCTCCTCGCCTCGGATCATCAGTGGAGGATCAACATCATCAGGGGAGGATCAACGGCCGGCCCGAGTCAGGCCGAGCCTCCGGCGGCCCTGGCCTTGACCCACTCCAACAGATGGCGGGTCGGCGTTCCCAGGGGACCTTTCCGCAGGTAGGACCTGGTGGTCTCACCGTAGGCCGTGCCGGCGATGTCCAGATGGGCCCAGGGCACGTCGCCGACGAACTCCTGAAGGAAGCAAGCCGCCGTGATGCTGCCGCCGGGGGCCCCGCCCACGTTCTTCAAATCGGCGAAATCGCTATCCAACTGCTTCCGGTAGGCCTTCCCGAGGGGAAGGCGCCAACAAGGTTGACCAGCCCTGGCGCCGGCTTCTTCCAGCTCCTGGATCAAGCCGTCGTCCGTGCCCATGACGGCGGTGTTGTGGTGACCGAGAGCGATGACGCAGGCCCCGGTGAGGGTCGCGCAATCCACGATGGCCGCCGGCGTCAGATCCGTGGCATAGTCGAGGGCGTCGGCGAGGATGAGTCGCCCTTCGGCGTCGGTGTTGATGACCTCGATGGTCTTCCCCGCCCGGCTACCGATGACGTCGCCGGGCTTGGTGGCCGATCCGTTGATCAGGTTCTCGGAGGAGGGCACGATCCCCGTCACGTTGATGGGAAGTCCTGCCCTCCCCACGCCCAACATGGCCCCCAGCACTGCCGCGCCGCCGGACATGTCGTACTTCATGTCCTCCATGCCTTTGGACGGCTTCAGGGAGATGCCTCCGGCGTCGAAGGTGAGGCCCTTCCCCACCAACACGATGGGCGCCTGTCCTTTGGGTCCCCCCCGGTGGTGGAGGATCATGAGACGCGGTTCCTGATCCGAACCGCGGGACACGGACAAAAGCGCCTTCATGCCCTCCTCTTCCATCTCCCGGGGTCCCAGGACCGTCAGGTCCAGGCCCACTTCCTTTGCGATTCGGGCGGCTTCTTCGGCCAGATGGGTCGGTGTCGCCACGTTGCCCGGACGGGCCTGGAGGGCCCGGGCCAGGTTCTCGCCCTCGGCGAAGGCCTCTCCGATCCTGACTCCTTCGCCCCACTCCCCGCTTTCGGGGACCACGAGGGTCGCAGCCTCCACGAGAGGTGCGTCGTCTTCGTCGGGGGCCTGCAGCTCCTGGAAGCGCCAGGCCGCCAATGCCAGCCCTTCGGCGGCCGCCTGACCCCAGTCCCGGGCGGAGGGCGCTGCCAGGTGGGAAACGTAGAGGGCCAGGCGGGTGATCTTCAGGCCTTCGGCCTCCCGGACGGCCCGTCCCGAGACGTCGCGAAGTGCCTGAGCGTCCAGGTCCTCTTCCTTCCCGACGCCCAGGAGGAGAACCCTGTCGGGCCCCTGTTCCTGGCCGTAGACCAGAATCCGGTCTTTCGCCCGCCCCTTGAAATCGTCAACCGCAGGTCCCCGGGTGAGCCCTCCTCCCAGGTGTTGGTCCAGGGCCTGAAGGGGGCCTCTATCCAGGACCCCTGACCCTTCGGCAATCGGGATCACCAGAAGAGGTGTTTCGAGGCTGCTGGGAGATTCGGTGCTCAGATCCAAATCCATGTATCGTCCTGTCTTAGATCAGTTCACATGATCTGTGTTGGAATCCAGATCCCCAGGCGCCTGCTCGATCTCCCGCCGATTCACCAACCGGCTGAAGCGCTCCGGGGAACGAGCCCTACAACCTGAAGGGGAACGATCATCGACCCCTCAGCGTGGCCCCTTTCGGCATAGCAAAGCTAATCTGAGCCCTCTCGGGGTCGAGTAGAACCCCCAGGTCGGGTGTGGGGGATCCTTTCGCGAATCATCAGACCGGCCCGTCGCCGGGTGTGCGGCGCCCTTCCCGGGCCCAGGCCAGGCCTTCCGGCGTTCCCATGTCGAGGAAGGGATCGGAGGAGACGACGACGGCTCCGGTGCCCAGCCCGGCGTTCACGCCCCGGTTGAGAACGTGTCCAAGGCCCCAGTCGCCTCCCCAGTCGGGTACGTCCCCCTTCACCACCTCTTCATGGATGAACTCGGACATGGCGGGAGACCACACCGCCACCCCCCAACACCAGGGAGTGTCCTTCCCCGCTCCCCCCACCGGGTTCTTGGGGAGGATCTCCCTGACCCGGCGGAGCTGCCCTGAAGGCCAGGATGTTCCGCGACGCCCTCCCGGCGAGCCTTCAGGCCCATCCTCGAGGAGCACGGGATCCGCAAACTGGCGAGGCGTTCTCGGGAAGAGGCCCAGAACGGACTCCATCCCATCCTTCTCCAGGCCCTTCAGTAGAGGGCCGTAGGGATTGGCGCAGGTCATGAGAATGTCGGGAAAGGCCAGGGCTACGGATGCCCCTCGGAAACGCTCGTAGGCTCGGTCAAGGGTCTCCACGGGCCCCCTTGTCGGTCCGGTTTCCACGTATTCCAGCCGTATGCCCCATGGGTCTCCGGACCCCAGAATCCGGGGGATGTCCTTCTTCTCGGGGCGCAGAACCACCACCAC
>JAHEKK010000125.1 GCA_024638395.1 Gemmatimonadota bacterium
CAACCAGCACCTGGGCCTGCTCATTGTCCTGGACCGGTACGGGTTCCCCTTCCCGGAGGGCCGTAGCGGCAAGGGTGGCCACACCGATCGTGACCAGCGCGACCGCCCCCAATCCAACGCCTATCCGACGCTTCATGCGTTTCCCCAGTCTCAAACGGTGTCGGGCTCCGTGATCACTTGCCCGAACCTTGGACGCCGCCTCAGTCTACATCAACCCGTGAGGAGCCGCTGTGGATCCCGGCGGCGGTAGGGAACCCTCGGCGGACCCTGGAGTATCCCCGGTCTCACCCTCCGAAGCAGCTGAAGAGCAAGCGAACTTCGACATGACCCAGCGCCTCCCCCCGCCCAGGCACGCGTTCCAGGCCTTCCTGGCCCTGTCCCTGGTTTTCGGGTGTGCAGAGGATACTCCGACGGGCCCAGAGCCGCCCGACATCACCACCCTCGAGTTCGCGCCGGAGTTGGGTATCGATCTGGCGCAGATGACCCTCACGCCCACGGGCCTCTACTACCAGGATCTCGTGGTGGGCGAGGGACTCAGAGTGGGGGTTTCGGAGGGCGCCCAGTTCAGCTATCAGGGGTGGCTCCATGACGGGACCGACATCGAGACGGGCGTCTACCCTACGGGCCCGTTCTCCCCAGGGGCGATCCAGGGCGCGGACGGGGAGTGGTACTACCTCGTGGGGAGCGGAAACACTCTTTCCGGCTGGGATCTGGGATTGGACGGGATGCGCCCAGGGGGGATTCGGAAGGTCATCATCCCTCCCCACCTGGGCTTCGGCGCTGCCGGGTCGCCCGACGGCAGGGTCCCCGGAAATGCGGTCATGGTCTATGTCCTGGAGGTGTTGGCGGTCGAGCCGTAGGCGCGCCAAGGCCCCGGTGCACCCGTGCCCTCCCTGCGGACTGCCTACAGCCGGGGTAGGGTGACGCCCACCTGATCCTGGTACTTCCCCTTGCGGTCGGCGTACGCGACCTCGGGAACCTCGTCACCCTGGAAGAACAAGAGCTGAGCGATCCCCTCCCCGCCGTAGATCTTCGCCGGCAGGGGGGTGGTGTTGGAGATCTCGAGGGTCAGGTAGCCGCACCAGGTGGGCTCGAGGGGCGTCACGTTCACGATGATCCCGCACCGTGCGTAGGTGCTCTTGCCAACGCAGAGGACCAGGACGTCCCGCGGAACCCGGAAGTACTCTTCCGTTCGGGCCAGGGCGAACGAGTTCGGGGGGATGATGCACTCGTGGGCGTTCACGTCGACGAACGACCGATCATCGAAGCTCTTCGGGTCGACGATCACGTTGTGGACGTTGGTGAACACCTTGAACTCCGGAGCCACCCGGATGTCGTAGCCGTACGACGACAGGCCGTAGGAAATGCATCCGTCCCGGACCTGGCCGGCGTGAAACGGGTCGATCATCCCGTGTTCCTCGGCCATTTCCTGAATCCAACGGTCGTTCTTGATTGCCATGGAGCCCTGCGGTGGAATCGTTCAGATGAGGGCCCGGGGACGTCTCCCGTCTCGGTGGGCCAGGACGAAGGCCCAAGATAGAAGAGGCTCAGGAAGCCGCCAAGGCGGGGAGCGGGGCTTCAATGGCCATGGGCAACCGGGCCCGGCCCCGTGTGGAGTTCCCGTGACCCGGAATGAGACGGTCGAATCGGGGCGGGCTCCGACGCCCGCTCGGGTCCAATGACGCGAGCGACCGCTATTCAAGGGGACGCCGGGCCATAAATCGCGGCCCGGACAGGCCATCTCGGTGATTTCTTGAAGAACCGTGAGGCGGCGGGTATGTTTCTCTCGTTGCTCCGCCCTTCGTGAACGATTTCACAATCTCCCGCGCAACCGGGCCTACCGGCCTGATCTATGGCGAAATCCTACCTGCCACTCCTTATCATCTTCGCTGTTTCCGTCGCGAACGCGATCATGATGGGTGCATTGTCCCACGTCATGAACCCCCGCCGGGATACGCCTCAGAAGTCGATGCCCTACGAGTCGGGCATGATTCCGCTGGGCGACACCCGAGCCCGGTTTTCGGTGAAGTTCTACATGGTGGCCATCAGCTTCATCGTGTTCGACCTGGAGACCATCTTCCTCGTTCCCTGGGCGGTGCGGGTTCGTGAACTGGGCTGGGGCGCCTTCATGGCGGTGCTCCTCTTCGTGGCGGTGCTGGCCGTGGGCCTTCTCTATGAATGGAAGAAAGGCGGACTGGAATGGGACTAGACGTTCCAGGCATCTTCGGCACCGGGAGTCCCACCTTCCTGACCACCAAGGTGGACTTCGTGGTGAACTGGGCGCGTCGCAACTCGCTGTGGCCGATGCCCTTCGGAACGGCCTGCTGTGCCATCGAGATGATGGCTTCGGCGGCCAGCAACTACGATCTCGCTCGCTTCGGCATGGAGCGGATGTCCTTCAGCCCCAGGCAGGCCGACGTCCTCATCTGCGCGGGCCGGGTCCCGTACAAGCTGGCCCCGGTGCTGCGACGCATCTGGGACCAGATGATGCAGCCCAAGTGGTGCATCTCCATGGGTGCCTGTGCCTCGTCGGGCGGGGTGTTCGACGTCTACTCGATGGTTCAGGGGATCGACACCATCGTTCCCGTGGACGTTTACATCCCCGGATGTCCGCCGAGGCCCGAAGGCCTCATCTATGGACTCATGATGGTCCAGGAGAAGATCAGCGGGGAATCCCTGACCCGCCACGCCGAACTGCGGGCAGAGGATCCGGACGCAGCCGGGAAGCCCAGAGCCGGAGACGCTCAGGTCCGTGACCTGACCGGCCCCTTCGGTAACTCGACTCAGCAGAATCGGCTGAGCGGCCTCGTCGAGACGGACGCCACCGAGCGGCCCAAAGACAGGCTGCCGTGACCGGTACCCCGCCGCCTGATAGGGAGTCCATCCTGGTGAACAAAGCCGGCTCCAACCCCTTCGCCATGGTCGACGAGGGCCCGAAGCCTTCCGATGCCACGGTCTTTCCGGAAGATGCTCCGGAGGCCGCCAGCGCTCCACACCCCAGCGTCGAGGCGCTCCGGGATCACTTCGGCGATGCCATCGTAGCCCACGAGGTGTGTGCCGGGGACCAGCATGTCGTGTATGTGGATCCGGCCCGCAACGTCGAGATTCTCTCCTGGCTCAAAGCCGACCCGGGTCAGCACTATGATCATCTGGCCGACCTCACCGCCGTGGACTACGGAGGCGGGCGCCCCATCCAGGTGGTCTACCAACTCTGGTCGATTCCCCACAAGCGGGCACTTCGGGTGAAGGCCGAGCTTCCCCTCAGCGAGTTGGAGATCGAAAGCGTGGCCGGCCTATGGCGTTGCGCCGATTGGCTGGAGCGGGAGGTCGCGGACATGTTCGGGGTCGTCTTCGCGGGCCACCCGGATCCACGGCGAATCCTGATGCCGGAGAACTACGCCGAGGGGTATCCCCTTCGGAAGGACTTCCCCCTCCGGGGCCGCTTCTCCAGAGCTGAGCAGACCCGAAGAGCCCTGAGGCAGAATCCCGAGGACGACTACTTCCCTGCGGAAATGGGCGACCGGGAACCTCAGCTCGTCGCGTCCGTAGCGGACGACGAGGACGACGAATCGGAAGAGGTGAACCATGGCGACTGAGAGCGCCGAGTACGCCGTCAGCCGAAATCCGGAGATGGGCCCGGACGGCTCTCTCGTTCCGAGCCCCATGGACCCCTTCGATGCGCCGGAGCCAGAGCTGGGCTCGGAGACCATGTTGGTCAACGTGGGTCCCCAACACCCCGCCACACACGGGGTTCTCCGACTCGTGGTGGAGCTGGATGGTGAGACGGTCGTCAAGGTGATCCCCCACATCGGGTATCTCCACTCGTCATTCGAGAAGCTGGGAGAGTACCGGACCTGGAATCAGGTCGTGACGCTGACCGACCGGATGGACTATCTGGCGCCCCTCATCTACAACTGCGCCTACGTGATGGCCGTGGAGAAGCTGATGGGCATCGAGGTCACCGAGCGCTGCAAGGTGACCCGTGTGATCTGCATGGAGATGGACCGGATCTTCTCCCATCTGCTTTGGCTGGGCACCTGGTCCATCGACATCGGCGCCTTCACGCCCTTTCTGTACGCCTTCCAGCAGCGCGAGAAGGTCTACAAGCTCCACGAGGCCCTGACCGGAGCCCGTATCACGACGTCTGCCACGCGGATCGGCGGCATGATGGCTGATCTTCCCGAAGGGTGGACGGACGGGGTTCGCGAGTTCATCGACAACCTACCGGCCACGCTGGACGAGATCGACGGACTTTTGAAGCACAACGCCATCCACATCGGCCGCACCCAGGGCATAGGCCAGATCTCGGCTGACGACGCGGTGAACCACGGCCTTACCGGGGCCAACCTCCGGGCCAGCGGTGTTCCGTACGACGTGCGTAAGGACCGGCCCTACTACGACTACGAGACCTACGACTTCGAGGTCCCGATCGGTTGCCACGGGGACTGTTACGACCGCTACCTGGTCCGCATGGAGGAAATGCGCCAGAGCATGCTGATCCTGCGCCAGGCCCTGGACCGTCTCCCCGGGGGACCCATGGACGTGGAGGATCCCAGGATCTCGCTGCCGTCGAAGACGGACTGCATGTCGGACATGGAGTCGATGATCCACCACTTCAAGCTCATCACCGACGGGATTCCGGCGCCCGCGGAGGACTGCTGGTACTCGGTGGAGGGCTCGAAGGGCGAGCTCGGCATGTACGTCGTGGGAGACGGAGGCCCCAAGCCCGTGCGCTGGCGAATCCGCCCGCCGTCCTTCGTGAACCTGTCGGCCATCGCCGCCCTGTCCGAGGGGCACCTCATGGCCGATCTGATCGTCATCAACGCCAGCCTGGACATCGTGCTGGGAGAGATCGACCGTTGAGCGACGCCCCCTTCAAGAACCCGGGCTGGGCCGGCAACACCGGCGAGTTCGACCTGACCGAGGCCGACGTCCGGGGGACCGAGTTCGTGGGCCATCGCCCTCCTGAGGGCGGTCATCCCGCGGCCGCTCCCAGCTACCCTTACATGTTGGCCGACAAGGCGCCGGACGCCCCCCTCTTCGAGGGCCCCTACAAGGAGCGCCTCGAGAAGATCCGCGGCCGATATCCGAATGCACGCGCGGTTCTCCTACCGGCTCTGAATCTGGCCCAGGAGATCAGGGGCCACGTGTCGCCCGAAACGATGGACGCCGTGGCCGAGGAATTGGGCCTTGCCAGCGCCTACGTACGGGGGGTGGCCACCTTCTACACCATGTACAACAAGAGGCCCGTCGGGCGGCACCTCATCCAGGTATGCACGAACATCTCGTGCAATCTGTGCGGGGCCGACGAGGTGCTTGCCGCGTTCCTCGAGCACACGGGAACGGAGATGGGCGAAACGTCCGCCGACGGCAATTTCACCGTGGTCGAGGCAGAGTGTCTGGCGGCTTGCGGATTCCCGACCTGCGTCCAGATCAACTCCCGGTATTTCGAGAACGTCAACGAGGCTGACGTCCCACAGATCCTCGACCGCCTCAAGTCAGAAGAGGGAGAGGGTTAGTGGCATATCCCTATCGGCACGAGAAGGAGGTCCGGCTCCTGAGTGAGCACTTCGGCGACCTCGAGGCCCGCACTGTGGAGGGCTGGAAGGCCCGGGGGGGCTACGAAGGCTTGGCCCGAGCCCTGGAGATCGGCCGCGAGCGGGTCGTGGAGGAGGTCAAGACGTCGGGCCTGCGGGGAAGGGGCGGGGCCGGTTTCCCCACCGGGCTGAAGTGGTCCTTCATGCCCAAGGATCAGACCCGACCCCACTATCTCCTCTGCAACGCCGATGAGTCGGAACCGGGGACGTTCAAGGACCGGGAACTCATTCGCTGGACACCCCATCAGCTTCTCGAAGGGTGCCTGATCGGGGCGTACGCCATCGGGGCCTCTCACTGCTACATCTACCTGCGGGGCGAGTTCTTCGAGGCGACCCAGGTCCTGGCTCGCGCCCTCGAGGACGCCTACGACGCCAACCTCGCCGGGAAGGACGTGCTGGGTTCGGGGGTGGACCTGGACGTGACGCTCCATGTGGGCGCCGGCGCCTACATCTGCGGCGAAGAGACCGGCCTCATGAATTCCCTGGAAGGCCGAAGGGGAGAGCCGCGGATCAAACCGCCCTTTCCTGCCGCCGTGGGGGCCTTCGGAATGCCCACCACCATCAACAATGTCGAGACCCTTTGCGCAGTCCCGGGCATCGTAAAGAACGGTGGGGACTGGTACCGGCAATGGGGAACCGAAAAGAGCCCGGGCACCAAGCTCTTCTGCGTTTCGGGCCACGTGAACAAGCCGGGTAACTACGAGCTTCCCCTTGGCTTCCCGTTGATGGAGCTCATCGAAGACGTGTGTGGGGGCGTGCGGGACGGCAATGCCCTCAAGGCGGTCATCCCCGGGGGCAGCTCGGTTCCGATCATGACCGCGGAGGAGTGCTCTGCCTGCTCCCTCGACTACGAGGGGGTGGTCGAGTGCGGGTCCATGCTGGGGTGTGCCTCGGTCATCGTCATGGACGAAACGGCGGACATCGTGAAGCAGGTCAGGCGCATGGCATACTTCTATGCCCATGAGTCCTGCGGTCAGTGCACCCCTTGCCGTGAGGGGACGGCCTGGGCCACGAAGATCCTCGAGAGGATCGAGGACGGCCGAGGCACGGAGGAAGATCTGGACACCCTCCTCCAGATCGGAGATCAGATGACCGGGACGACCATCTGCGTGCTGTCTGATTCCCTTGCGGCGCCGGTCCGGTCGTCCATTGAGAAGTTCCGCGACGAATACCTTGCCTTGATCCGCCGTGGCGAGCGGGTCGGGGCTGCGTAGACCAGCTCGAGGACACCCCATGCCCCCAACCGGCACCGAGACCGAAACCATCACCCTGACCATCGATGGTCAGGAGGTGACGGTCCCCAAAGGGACCTCGCTCCTGCACGCGGCCGAGGCCATGGGGACGCAGGTCCCGCACTATTGCTACCACCCGGGCCTGTCGGCCCCCGCCCAGTGCCGTCTGTGCCTGGTGGAGGTGGAGGGGGCTCCCAAGCTTCAGCCGTCCTGTGTGACCATGGCCCAGGACGGTCAGGTGGTCCACACGGAGAGCGAAAAAGCCCGGGCCATGCGACAAGGGGTGCTCGAGTTCTACCTGGTGAATCATCCTCTGGACTGCCCGATCTGCGACCAATCCGGCGAATGCAAGCTCCAGGACTATGTCTACGAGGAAGGCCGGGAACGCGGCCGGGGCCGGGAGCCCAAGCGGGTCTTCGGCCGGGACGATTTCGGCGGTGACGTCCTGTATTACGGCGACCGGTGCGTCATGTGTACCCGCTGCGTCCGCTTCATGGATGAAGTGGCCGGCGAGGGAAGCCTCACCGTGGTCGAGCGTGGCAGTCGGGCCGTGATCGACACCTTCTTCGATCGGGGTCTGGAGGACTCCAAGTTCGCCGGGAACGTGGTGGACATCTGCCCCGTCGGCGCCCTGGTTTCGAAGGACTTCCTCCACAAGGCCCGTGCCTGGGATCTGGACCACACGCCGTCCATCTGCCCCAACTGCAGCCACGGCTGCAACATCGAGCTCCACACCCGGGACAACCTGGTCCAACGCCTCAAGCCTCGTGAGAATCTGGAGGTCAACGGCCACTGGATGTGCGACTACGGGCGCATGAGCTACGAGTGGATCAACGCGCAGGACCGCTACGACACGCCCCACGTACGCACGGACGCCGGCCACGCCCGCAAAGTGGGGTGGGGCGAAGCCCTGGCCGCCATCGCGGAGGAGCTCCATACGCTGGGGTCCTCTCCGGTGGAAGTCGTCGGGTCTCCTTTCTGGTCCATCGAAGGGCTCGGCGCCCTCGCCGACCTCGCCCGGGCCGCCGGCACGAGCTGGCGGGGCACCTACCGGTCCCGGCGGGCCGAGGACGAGACGCCCCTGCCCGGGTTCCCGCCGCTCGTGCGCCGGAGGGACCTGGCGCCCAATGTCGATGGCGCCGCGCTCCTGGGCCTGAGCAGGGTAGGTGGAGACGACGGTAGTGGAGGGCTGGAGGAGGTGGCCGCCCACGAAGGCATTCTGATCGTCATGG